>JBEKDM010000127.1:0-6788 GCA_050014375.1 Methanomassiliicoccales archaeon
CCCAGGTGCACAAGGAGCTTCTCCGGGCGGGAAAGGAACTGGAGGCCGATCTAAAGGACATGCAGGACATCGAGTTCACGGTGCAGGAGGGAGAGCTCTATCTCCTGCAGACCCGCGACGGAAAACGGTCTCCCTTGGCGGCTTTGAAGATCGCGGTAGATCTGGCAAATGAGGGAATGATTTCTCATGCGACTGCAATCGAACGTCTTGACGGAATCGACCTAAAAATGTTACGGGAGGAGAAAGTGGTCTCGAACAGAACCCCACTGGCCAAAGGGATATCCGCTTCCGTCGGCATCGTGACCGGGGAGATCGCCCTTACATGCGCCCGGGCCATGGAAAGAACGAAAGACGGGCCTGTCATACTGGTGAAGGAATCGCTTACACCTGATGATCTTTCAGGTGTGGTCGCCTCCGCCGGGATCGTCACTTCCCGGGGCAATAGAATGGCCCACGCCGTGGTGGTGGCGCGACAGCTTGGGAAGGGATGCATAGTCAACGTCGCCGGCCTGGCGATCGATCTGAACAGTCGCTCCGTTACCTTGGGCGGAAAGGAACTGCACGAGGGGGCCATACTGAGCCTGGATAGCTTGTCGGGTCTCATCTTTGAAGGAGAGGTCCAGGTGGTCTGGGAGAGACCGACGGACCTGATCGACCGGGTCGAACATTGGAGAGCAGATATTTCCAGGCCATCGACCGATAGTGAACTATAAATATGGAGAAATCTCAAGCATAACTGTGGATGACGATGCAGACCGCCTATGGATGGGTCCAGATCGGTGATGAAAGGTACGAGAACGACATCATTGTGCACGTGGACGGGTCGATAAGCAAGAGGCGTAAGAAGCTGTCTCGGGAGCTGAAGGCGGAGTATGGTCACACACCCCTCTCCGAACATGAGCTAGATTTCTTAAAAGAGGAAAAGCCCGAGGTCGTCATTGTCGGGACAGGACAGGACGGTGCATTGCCCGTAACGCCGAAGGCCAAGATGATATTGGACAAATTCCAGACGGTCCTCTTACGGACCCCGGAAGCCATCGAGCATATGACATCAGAAAAAAGGCCTTATGTGGCCATCATTCATGTGACCTGTTGAAGCCTTTCAGTCGCCCGACCAGATCGCCGGGACCGTATGGTACGAGTATTTTCCGAGGGAAGAGTATTGGACCATTCTGGGTCCAATATTGGTCTAATAAGGAGACCTACTCGCCCTCTATGGGGGCGGACCAGTCGATCAGGCTCAGGATCGACTCGAAGGTCTTCTCCAGATCGCTCAGGGTAATGTATTCCTGGTCGGATAGGGAGTTCGCAACGTTTCCCGGACCGCAGATGACGATCTTGGGATTTGCGGCTACGATGTTCGCTGCCTCAGAATGGGCCATCTCAAAGACCGGTCCCATCTTGGTGAGCTCGGTCACCTCCGCGATCAGGTCGCTGGTGCGGTCGAATTCTGCCATCTCGCTCCGGCACAGGATATCAATGTCATGTTCGATCCCTTCCAGCAGATCCTTGATCGTCCCGATCGCCGAGTCCGTATCATCCATGGTCTCCAATTCCATCACGACCTCGCAGGATAACGCCGGGGCATACGGCATCTTCTTTTTTCCGCCCCGGATCAATCCGGTCTTCACAGACAACCGGCCCGACGAATCTTCGATGTGCCCATTTAGCATTTTCAGGAAGGAGGCCATCTTCATTACCGCATCGTCCCCGAGGGTCCGGACCAATATCGCCGCATAGCCATATTGACCGATGACTGGAGTCATCCCGGTCGGCGCAAACATGATGATCCCCTTGCTATGCGTGATCACCGAGTCATTCGCCATCAATTCTGAACCTTTCTGCTGGCCTAACGCATCCGTGGTCAGCACGATCGAGAATGGAACCTGCCAAGGGACCAGTCTGTTCGCGGCGCAGACCATGGCGGCCACCGCCCCCTTGATGTTGGCAGCGCCCCGACCGTTGATCATGCCCCCCTGGATCATACCCTGTTTCTTCCTTTTCATACCAGCGAGGCGTTCTGTGTCCAAGTGGCCCCACAAGACCAACCCTCCCTCTCCCTTGGATGCGACGATCACTGGAAAACCGGACTCCTTGTTTATGGTCACGTCCATCCCGGCTCCGGTCAGCTTCTTGGCTATATAGTCGACCGAGGCTGTCAGTCCTTTCTTTTTCGAACCGTTCATCTGCAACAGGTCGACCGTTGTCCTCTGGATCTCGTTCAGGTCCGCCATAGTGCAGAAGAGGTTCCTCTCGAACTTGGGAGTGGTGGTAATGTCCTCAGTCTCTTCCACTACCTGCTCGGTCTCTTTGGCGGAAGGTTCTTCGGTCTCCTCGGTCACAGGTTCTTCTTCCGGTTCGGCAGGTTCGGGCTCCGCCGCAGACTCAACCGGCTCGGCCTCTGTAGGCTCTTCATGCAAGGCTAGTGCTTTCTTCCACACTTCGACCGTTCTTGGTCCTAATCCCTTTACCGCGGAGATCATGGAAGCCGTGCGCTCGTCATCGATCAGAACTTGACAGAGATCATCGATGGTGGTCACCCCAAATTCCGCTAGCGGATCGGTGAAGCTATCTTTGTAATTCGGTAAATTTGTGAGCTCGGCGATGTTTTCCTTTGAGTTCCCCATTGTTATTCCCCTTGTCAGTTGATAAATTCAAATTGAGCATTTCTTATATAGTCTTACCCTAGAATTTTGTATATTCCCTGTATATTTTATATATAAAATGAATACAAAGTCAGACAGGTTTTTTAGGGTCCGACCAGAACCGGGCCATCCGAGATTCGATCTTTCCCATTTCTAAGGCATTTCTCGAGTCGGGGAGACTAGCATTGTTATTTTCATCAGGTCAATACATGTTAGCTTCGGAATACTCGGAAGATCATTTGATCTGTCTCAATCAGCTCAATACTATTTGATAAAGGTCATTTTTCCCATTCTACCTATAATATTTTTTATGTCTGGAGGATCACTATGTACATAATCTATTTTCTCAACGTGAATGTGGTGGGAAACAACTATGGTCAGGTAGGGTTTGATCAACTATTGTTATGCAAATGGATATTGAAGGCACCATCACCCAAATTTGTTCAAACCTCAAGTTGATGGTCCGGGATATGGATTCAGGCTCAGCCATTCCAAGATCCATTCCCATAGAAAGGCTGAAGAATTGGGCCCGTGAAAGCTATCAGGATATCTTTCGAGAGCAGGCACTGGTAATAATCAGGAAATTGAAGATGAATGAACTCTTGTCCGAGGATGAGGCCAAGCTCATCGAGGAATGGATGGTAGGCGACATCGAGCTCTACTGGGGCATGGAAGGTCATTACGAGGAGTGGAAGGCCGAGGTCCTAGAGCTTGGTGAACGGCTCAAAGGATGCGATCATCCTGGAGTGAACAACGATGTCAAATGCTTGCTGAACATTCAGGCGGTCCTCATCGAGATGGAACATGTGCTTCGCGATATCGATCATTCCCGTTACGCACTGGACCGTATCAAGAGATTCCGCACCTTTGTGGGAAAGGACATCAATGCAATGCCGCGCGATGAAAAGGTCAAACTGGCGGATCGCATGAGGCGCATGGTCTATTCGGACATGTCGTAATGGCAAGTTCGGATTCGATTCCAGTCACGAGTGCTAAAGTCCGAGCAATCTTCCCATCTTTTCGCGGTATTTTGCCTAGTTGCCGCAGCATGGGAACTCGATCATGCAATCGTTGAGGACATTGAAGCCATCATCAATCAGTGCGTCCCGTAGCTTGTATACCGAGGCCTTGATCAGGATCACTCTCGTTTCTTCTGTGACAAGCGTTCTCATCCTTTCGACGAGGTCTTGCCTGCTGTTCAAGACAATTTCCTTGGTCTGATGGCTGCTGGCGTCATTTCCAATGGGATCGTTGACCGCATCGATAAGGTAGAATCCATTCTCCATGAACCCTTGAAGGAACTCAACCTTTCTTTCGCGCAGACCACTGACATCCACATTGCCGTAAATGACCTTCATCGTCTCGATATAAAGGTAGTCCATCTCTTGGACATCTTCGAAATAGAAGAACCTATCAAGGGCATCAGGAGGGGCTTCCACGATCAGCAAACACCTGATCTTCTCTGGTCTATACTTATGGCGCGCGGCTTCTCTGGCTTCATAATTATTGTCATGCTCTCTCAATGCTTCCGCCTCCTGGTCCCTCATCCTCATTTTTTAATGAAAGGGGAAACACGCCGGCCTGGGTTTTCGTCTGGTTGGAGCACTATTTTCTATCTATTTTTCATTGCGGCCGGTCGTGCTATCACCGGTAGTTTAGGTCAGTTCTAATGACTCTTTCCTCATGACAATATTGACCCTCCTATTGACTAACATAAAACAATAGACAGCAGAATCTTGTCGACCGTCCTCATATTCGAGAGGATATCTGAACTAACTGGATCTCAGTTGCTGGTGGGTTTGAGTCAGAATAGATCCATATCGCAGTATCGGATGACATCTGAAGGTCTGATTCGACGGAATGAAGCAGAGAATCGTTCTCTCAAGCCACAGGTCAAATCCTCATTCCTTCTTGTTCATCGCACCATTGATCGCGATCTCTGAGATGTCCATCGAGTACATCGTTGTTCTAATGATCGAGTCGATAACGTTTGTGGCAACAATCGCAGCCTTGTCCGTGGGCATGCGTATTTGAGTGCTCAACCTTTCCAGGTTCTGGACCAGGATGTTGCCGGCATCGATCGCCGCATTTGCCGATCCGATGTCTTTGAGGAAGAACGCCTCTATCGACCTATCAAGTACGTCCAGCGCCTTTGCCGATAGCTCCAGGATAGTGCCAAGACCATCCATCTTCACGTTCGTCTCTGAGGCGATTATCACGTTCTTTGCGATCTTCTCCGCATGGTCGCCGATTCGTTCGATGCCCCTTGCCACAAGCATGAGGTTCATTCCTTCGTAGATATCGACACCGATACGCTCTCCGAGCTTTCGGTCCTTGATGATCAGATTGTATTGCTTCACCGCCATCCAGTAAAGACGGTCCACATCCCCGTCGCGATCGATGATATCATGTGCCATGTCGACATCCCCTTCCCTAAAGGCCTCCATGGCGTCCTTGTGCATCGAGTTGACAATGAGGTGCATGCGACGGACGCATTTCTCCTGGGGGAGCTCCACTGGATCGGACAGGTCGTGGAGCACCACGCTGTTGCTCGTTTCTTCGATGACTTCAGGGCCGATCACCAATCTGGCGAAATCTTTTATTGCATGTTTGATGTCGTGGTCTATACGGTCCTTGGACCGAACTTCGATGATATTGAAACCGGCTAGATAAGCGCCTATGAGCTTTCTTGTGAGGTGTTCTTCCGACTCCTCTTTCTCTATTCGAATGGTTTTCTTAGTTGGTTCCTTCTTCCGATCGCTCCGGGGGTCGACATTGACTGTGCCATCCGGCATCATTTGCATGCCAACAGGATCTCCAGCCTTGAGTCCCTGCGAGTCTATCCAGTCCTTTGGCAACGATACCGTCATCGTTGAGGCACCGGTCTTCTGTATCCTACGTATATCCACGGACATTCACCTATTGCAAGTCAAAGAATGTGTTATCAAGGTATTGTACTTACAATATATATGATACTGATTTGACTATATACATAATAGTAGTATATGTTCTACTTCGAGAATGTATATAAACACACCCTCATTGTTTTATTTCCAGGAATGGTGTCTGAGGGGAGAATAAGGTGTCTATGTACATCATAACGGTCGGTATTATCTGCTTCTGCGAGCAAGATACTCCCTCTGTGGCATACGGATCAGACATACCATTCCATAAACAAGTGTTGGTGAGTTAGAATGGAAAAGAAAGTCATGTACATTACTGTCGCGGTGATTGCCGTTCTGTTGGTCGCTGGAATAGGGGCAGCCCTGTTGCTCTCGAACAACAGCAGCAAATCAACGCCTAGCGTCAAGATTATCACGATCAAAGCGACCTCGAGCTCGACCGCCTATTCCCCATTGGACCAGGCAGCCGTGCTAGAGTTTGCCAACAACAGCGCGAACGGAGGATATCCGATTTCCAGATACCTGTATCTGTACACCCATGGCAACGCCTCGACCCTCACCGGCGCCGAGATCACCTGGCTTAACTGGATACTGACGACCAGCAAGGGTCAGAAGAACGCCACTGACGCAGGGTTCTACGCCCTCCCATCAGATATACAGGCGGCAATGCAGGGGCAATTGGCCGGCGTGACCGGAACGTCCAGCGGCTCCATAGTGCAGTCCGGTTCGACCACCATGCTGGAGATGGCGAACCTCTGGCAGGCATCGTTCGCCAAGGACTACCCGGGCATAACCGTCTCTCTAAACTTCCCGGGAAGCGGAACGGGCATACAGAACCTGAAGGACGGCAAGTGCGACATTGCACAGGCGTCCAGGGCCATAAAGGCCTCTGAGAAGGTCAACACCAGCAACCCTAACTACCAGCCGATGGAGTTCAAGGTCGCGGTCGATGGGATCGCCATCATCGTCAACAGCGACAACAACATCACCACCTTGACCATTGACCAGCTGAGGCAGATCTACAATGGCAACTACACCAACTGGAACCAGGTCGGAGGAAAGGACCAACCAATTGTCCTCTATGGCCGTGACTCTTCGTCAGGCACGTATGACTACTTCCACAACACAACCTTGGGCGGGCTGCCGAGCGCCGCGATGCAGCAGTTCTCCTCGACAGCTCCGATCGTCCAGCAATGCAAGGACAACAAGGGCGCGATCGGCTATGTCGGAATCGGTTATG
>JBEKDM010000128.1:0-6728 GCA_050014375.1 Methanomassiliicoccales archaeon
GAATAGCGTTCGACGAGGATGGCTGATAGCACACAGACGAAAATGTTCAGTAGGTGGAACGAAAGTGTGGCGGATGTGTCCTTGACGAAGAAGAATGCCTCGGCTATGACGATCAGAACGAATGGGACCAACACCACAGCCTTGTCCCGCATCGTCACCGGATTCTGATGGCTTTATTAAACCATTCGCCTCATCGGCTTAATATCTAGAAGTAATAAATTCAAAACGGTTGGAGGTTTGGATCTGCTCGTCCTTTGGGGATGCCTATCCATGGAACAAGTAAGTGAAAAAGAGCCTGCCGAACAACGACTCGTTACACCATCGGCGTGTCAGCTCATATTAGGGCTCAACGGAGAAAAGTAATGATCTCGGGGACACACATGATGATGTAGCCATGGCAAAATATGCCATCGGACAAGCCGCCTTGCCATATGAATGGGACGCGCAACATTTATTAATCAAAACGCGTTCCACAACTTCCAGCATGGCCGCGTTGGGGTAGCCTGGTATCCTGTGGGACTGTGGATCCTTTGACCCGTGTTCAAATCACGGACGCGGCCCTTCTTTTCAAATCTTCTTGATGACCTTGAAGTCCCTTTCGAAGAATGCTAGTTCCCTAGGTTCGAGGACATCAGGGTCCAATGTAATGATCAAGCGGGATTGGTTCATCAAGATCTCGTCCCTAAGCCCATAGAGCATGCGCAGCACCTTGCTCGAGCCGTTGTTAGAAATAAGGTACTCCAGCCCATCGACCGCCACCACCGTGTCATGACCTATCTTGAGGAACTCGATGATCGTATGCTCCAGGATGGAAAGGTTCGTTGGATCGACCCGATCCTGACCGGGCTGGGAACAAAGCCATATCACGGGGGTCCTCTTGAGCCCATACTTGTTCCTGAGGTCCTCCGGGTACGTCCAGGTCACGATCAATCCTTCCACCCCGTTGGAGATCTGGGACAACAGCATTTCGAACATGCCGTCGGCCTTGGTCTCCTCAAAGAGCATGTAGCTTCCTGTCGGCAGCACCGCCGCCTCCTTGGCCCCTATGATGCTGGTCCGGTCCTCCGATACTGGCATGATCGTGAACAGGCGGTGCCGATAGACGGCGAACGCGATGATCACGATGGAGACAAAAAATCCTGGTGAGAGATCGCTCGGCGTGTTGAAATTGAAAAGATTGAGACCGAACAGTAGCAGGCCCCACAGATAAGGCATGATTACAGTGAGCGATAGCAATAGACACTCGTTTCTGACCAACTCATCGTCGCTCATGTACCAGCGCCGCACGAGCAGAGAGAGGGTGGCGGCGGCGAAGATGGCGATCACCGTCAGGGTCATCAGCGATTGCAGCGTATCAGGCAGACCATAACCGAAATTGTCGTATTCGACACGGTTCTGGCTATACGCCACAATCAGGCCGATAAACAAGGACATGACCGAATACAGGATCCGGTTCTTCTGCAACCACTTACCCAAAGGTAAGAAGGCCAGCTGTGTAGAGATGTAAAGGAAACCGGCGAAGATCAGGACCATGCAGAGGGTGACCCCCCGGGCCAAGCGAAGTGCATTGGCGGCGTCCGAAGCGTTGATCATGATGAAGTCCAAGACGCCGAACACCAGGAAGATCAGCATGAGGGCGAAGAAGCCATCGACGTTGGCGATTTGCTGGTTCTTGCGGAGGGCCGCAATGCCCAACAATAACGCCATGATCCCTGTCACCAGTGGGAAGACTGAGTACCATTCGAGAGTCTGAATCATCGCGGCCTGTGCTCCCATCCCGATGACTATATGCGCTAAATATCCTTTCTTCGGTGGTCCATTTGAAAACTTTATCTAACCCGCGCCATGTACCTGGTCACGGTGTGACATATGGCTTGGAAGGGTACCATCAACAAGATCGACGATTACCGCTGGGAGATACCCCAGAATTACAAACCGGGCATGCGCACCAGCGCTGTGATATATTCCAATGAGAAGATGATCCAGCACGTGATCAGCGACAACTCCCCGGAACAGGCGGCCAACGTCGCTTGCCTCCCAGGCATCGTCGGGAAATCATTGGCCATGCCCGACATCCACTGGGGATATGGGTTCCCGATCGGAGGCGTTGCCGCCATGGACGCCGAGGAAGGGGTCATCTCGCCCGGCGGGATCGGCTTCGATATCAACTGCGGCGTGAGGCTGCTCAGCACCAACCTGGAGGTCAAGGACGTCGAGCCGCACATCAAAGACCTCATCGGCACCTTGTTCAAGAACGTACCGTCAGGCGTCGGTTCCGAAGGTGTTGTCGACGTGGCGGCCAGCGAGATCGACTCGATCCTCACCGAGGGCGCCGAATGGGCGGTCCGGAAGGGCTTCGGCTGGGAAGAGGACCTGGAGACCACCGAGGAGGGCGGAAGGATGAAGAACGCCGATCCCTCCAAGGTGTCCCAGAAGGCCAAGCAGAGGGGCATCCCGCAGGTCGGTTCGCTCGGTTCCGGGAACCACTTCCTGGAGGTCGACAAGGTCGACAAGATATTCGATGCCGAGGCGGCGAACACATTCGGTTTGACCCATGAAGGGCAGATCACGGTCACCATCCATTGTGGCTCACGCGGATGTGGGCACCAGATAGCCACTGACTATCTGCAGGTCATGGAACGCTCATTGAAATCTATGAACCTGAACCTGCCGGACCGTCAGCTGGCCTGCGCTCCGGTCAATTCCCAGGACGGGCAGGACTATTTCAACGGAATGAGCGCCGGCGCCAATTTCGCCTGGGCGAACCGGCAGATGATCATGCATTGGGTCCGGCAATCTTTCGAGACCGTGTTCCACCGCAAGGCCGAGGACATGGAGATGCGTCACGTTTATGACGTGGCGCACAACATTGCCAAGCTGGAGGACCACGAGGTCGACGGCAAGAGGAGGAAGGTCTACGTACACCGGAAAGGCGCAACGAGGGCGTTCCCGGCCGGTCATCCTGACGTCCCGTCCAGGTACCGTTCGGTCGGTCATCCGGTCATCATCCCCGGGGACATGGGCGCAGGTACGTACGTTCTCGTGGGAACGGAACGGGGAATGAAGGAATCGTTCGGCTCCACCTGCCACGGGGCAGGCCGTATGATGTCCCGGGCCACCGCCATAAACACCTACAATGCTGCCACGGTGAAGCAGCAGCTCGAGTCGAAGGGCATCTACCTAAAAGCGAGTACCAAGGACGGCATCATCGAGGAAGCGCCTGGCGCCTACAAGGACATTGACGACGTCATCGCCGTGGTCAGCGGGGCCGGTCTCTCCCGGCCGGTCGTGAAGCTCACGCCCATCGGTGTGATGAAAGGCTGATCTCGACGGCCTCAGGAAGGTCCCTTCCCCTTTCGAGTGGACGGGCCACTACCGAGCCCTCATGGTCCAGCACGACCATGTCCCGCATCAGCAACGCCAGATCGCGCTCGGATAGGCCTTCCGGGTCGAAGGATAGTATTAGCCTGGATCCCCTGACCAGTGCCTCGTCCTCGAGGTTGAACAGGAATCTCATGGCCTTTTCGCTTGACGTCTCCAGGATCATTTTGTCCAGCCCCTCCACCAGGACCACGGTGTTGCCGCCTTCGCCCATGAATCGCATCACAGTGCGTTCCAGCAACGCCAGGTTCGATGGCGACACTGCGTCCTTGACGGGGCGATGTGCCAGCCAGATCATGGGCGTGTTCCTGAGGCCGTATTCCTCTCGGATCTGTTCTGGGTGACGCCGGGATATGATGACCCCTTTCCACCCTGCGTTTAGCTCCGATGCGAAGATGCGGAACGATGTGTCCGTCCCTTTCTCCTCGACAGCGTAGGATCTCCCCTTCTCCAGCTTAATGGGTATGCATTTCATCGCGACCCGGGGTGAGTCGGCCGATGGCAGGATGTCGAAGAGATGCTCCCGGACGATAGCGTAGAAGAACACTGCCGAGGTGATCAGATAGGCCGGTGCCATGGGCGAAGGGAATTGAATGCCGATCACTGCCAACAGCGAGACCAGCAACGGATAGATGAACGGAATCGCCATGGCCAGCGTCAGTCCGGCCACCAGCGTGCCATAACGCGGGTCGCGGCTGACCTGGTGTGCCTGGTTCAGCATGTGGAGCGCAAAGCCCAGGTACACCACGATGACGAGCCCGACGCCGACTATTTCCGGCGAGTTGGGAAACAGCCAGCCATAGGAACCCATCTCCGCCTTGGCGAAGAGCAGTGCCGAAATGGCCCCAGAGGTGATCACCAGCGCCATGTATCTGGCCCAGTTCCGGGCGAAAACGGCACAGTCGCTCTGGAGCGAGAAGAACGCTGCCAGATATAGAAAGCCCCCGAACATGCATACCATGCAGAAGATCAGGAGTCGGACCAAAAGCATTGCTTGGCCCATCGAGGAAGCGCTTATGAAAAGGTAATCCAGGGCGGATGTAGCTGATAGGAGTGCCATGACCAAGAAGAACGCCCTCGAAATTCCCAGATGCGGATTCCGGAATAGGACGTAGGAGCCCATGGCCAGGGCTGTAATGGATACAACGATGGAGAGGGACAGGAATATGGGGTTGACCATCACAGCACAGGGACAATGCTAGATGCTTTGAAGCGCTTTTCGACCTGAATATCAGCCCTGATACTTGGGCCAGGCCAGGCGAGTTCTTATAAACGGCGTTCAGGAGAAAAGGACCTTCTCCGCCGCCTTGTGCACCTTTACCTGGTTCGTCCCGGGTGCCGAGACCATGACCGCCCAATCGTTGACACTGCGGGTCTGGATGGCCTTGGCCAGAGGGCTGTATTTGGACAGCGGCCTAACCCGGTCACCATTGATGATCGGCACCTCGGTCTTGCCGATGCGCGGTTCGGTGATCAGGATCTCCCGCTCCGGCATGTCGAGGATGACCTCCGATTCATCCACGTCCGCCTTCTCGGCGATCTGCCGTTCGACCTCCTTGCGTTTGGCGTATGAGGTCAGCGGAAGCAGCGAGTCCAGTTGCTCCGGGTCTAGGTCGGAGATGAGCATCGAGTAGGCACGCTTGTACAAATGCCGGTACTTCAGCAGCGTCATGATCCGGCTGGCACTGCCGCCGTCCTTGAGGAGCCGCTCCGAGAGGCATGCGTCCGTTTGGATCTGGATGTCCTCTATCACACTCTCGCTGGCGTTCTCCACTGCCTTGCAAAGCATCATCTCCGCGATGCGCACCGTGTGATGAAAGTAAACGGACGTATACATTAACGCCCTGGCGACCATCAGTCCTTCGATCGCCACCACTCCGCTCTTGCGCACGGCGATGTCCCCGTGGTGAAGCTCGATGGTGTCCAGGATACGGTCGATATCGATCGTTCCGTGGGCAACGCCAGTGTAATAGGCATCCCGAAGCAGATAGTCCATCTGATCCGCGTCCACGGGTCCGTGGATGACCTGCCTCAGGTAGTTGTTCTCGTTGAAATAGGTCTGGACACCGTCCAGCGGGAGCTTCTTCTGGCCGCTCATGTCAGGTCCCCGGGGCGAGACGATCAGGTCGGTCACCAGGTCGGCGGAGATGCCTTCCGCTTCGAGCAGCTCGGCAATGGTCCCGCGGTCTCCGATGATCTCGCCCTCCCTTGGATCGATCGTACGCAGATCGCCCCTGATGAGGGCCCTGCCGATGTCGGTGTGGGTCATCCCTGTCCTCTGCTCCAGGACGCATTCCAGTGTGTGCGAATATGGCGCATGACCGATGTCATGGAGCATCGCCGCCGCCAAGACCCCGGCCCGCTCTTGTTCTGGTATGTTCAGCGCCGCCGCCATGCGGTTGGCGATCTGATAAGTGCCAAGCGAATGCTCCATGCGGGTATGGTGCGCTCCAGGGAACACAAGGTAGGCGAGCCCTAGCTGGTGCACTCCATGGAGGCGTTGCATTTCAGCCCTCTGGAGAAGGTCCAGGTAGACGCCGCTCAGTTTGACGCTGCCGTGGACGCTGTCATGGATGACCTTGTAATCTGGCACAGGAGGAAAATCAAGATTGGACTATATATTGGCTTTGAGAACCAGGATTCCGAGGCTTACGCCCCGGAGAACGGATTTAGTTAAAGCCGCCCTTTATCTTGTGCCTGTCGATCTTGATCCCGTTCGGCGCCACCACGATCAGGTTGTTCCCGATCGCTGCCACGTCGCCGCCGGTGTCGCGGGCGATGTTCTTCAGTTCGTTGGTGATCTTCTTCAGGGTCTGCTGGTCGTTCTCGATCGGCGAATAATCGATCAGAACGATGTTGCCGTTGTAGACCGGCTGGCTTACGGATGTAACGTCCTCGAACCGGTAGACCTCTGCGACTTTGATCATTCCGTTCCCGGCGAGCGGGCTGTCCTCTTGGAAGTACAGTGCCCCGAGGTCGATGTACTGATCTGTCTCAACGGTCTGAACGTCATCCTTCCCCTTTCTCAACGGCTTCTTCAACAGCGGCAAGTTGCATCCCTCTTTGATTGGTCCAGAAATGGGGTGACGGAATATTAACATTTCGGCGATTGATTATCTGGACGGTCACAGAGGGAACGACCCTGTTCGTCCTATGATTCATGTTCCCGTTATCCATTATGGTTTCGTTTTCTGTACACCAGAAGGGTTGCCAGTAGGATGGCGGCGAAGATTGCCGCGATGGCCGACGTCGCGGTGGTCTCGGTGGGGTTCCAGCCGAGCACGGAATCGGAAGGGCACGACCGCACGTGGCGGCTGCCGGCGGGTCAGGACGAGCTCATCCAGTCA
>JBEKDM010000129.1:0-6655 GCA_050014375.1 Methanomassiliicoccales archaeon
CGCATGGTCATAGGGCCAGATCACTGTGTCGGACAGGAGGAGGTCCACACCTACGCTGGTATCCACGACCGTCATATGCGATTGGTCGACCTGGCTCAGGAAGTTCGACATCCAAGGTTCGAAGGCCGCACCATTATAGACCAGGACCTTGGCGGTCGACACCTTGATCAAGTCGGAGGGGGCCGGTTCCCAGGCGTGCGGTTCTGCGTTGTCCGGTATGAGCATATTCACCTCGACCTTGTCCTTCCCTATCTCGTTGGAGAAGTAATAAAGAGGGTAGAAGCTTGCCATGACCTGCAACTTACCCGTTTTGTTGATGTTCTGGGAACTAGCGAATATCAGTCCACTGGATACGACCAATACTCCTACAAGAGCAATTGCCACTACTATTCGCGCCTTACGACTTAATCTCATCTTGTCACCTTGGTAATGAAATGATAACAACATATATAGTGTAAACTATTAACTTACGTTGAGCATTATATAAATATCATATTAACAATTACGCCTCAATGCGTAACATGTCTATTATTAGTGTATCCCTCACTGGGAAGAACCTTGAGGACCTCGACAAGCTCCAGAGCGTGCTCGGCCTGGCGGGGCGGTCAGAAGCGATCCGAGTTTGTCTCAGGTCGGCCGAGACGGAAATCAAAGAAAGGGAGAAGTTGGAGGGTAATGTGGATGGCATATTGATAGCGGTCCACATGGCCGACGGCGGTCACGAGCTGGATGACGCGCGTCACGAGTATCAGGACAACATCGCCACCCAAGTTCATTCCCACCTGAAAAATGGAAAGTGTCTGGACGTGTTTATCGTTTCCGGCAAAGCAAGTCCAGTCAAGGAGATGTTGGCAGCCTTCCAGAAGAATGAGTCGCTGGAATATATCAAGTTCGTTCAATCGTAAACATGGTATTTTATCATTCGTCTCAGATCATCGTTGTTCGTCAAGGCCTTAATGACGAGTTTTATTCTCAGTTCCCTTATTATCGAGTGATTTCTCGAAAAAATCATGATAATATGTCAACGAACTCAATCGATTTCCACTCATAATCACAAAAGAAATAGGACAATGGACCACCAATGCCAAGGAATGCTCTTAGATGGTTCGTCATATATATCGTGAAAAATAAGCTCTCCCATTGACTAATGGAGGTGCGACCGTTGCATGCAATATGTCACCTCCGCTTGCTCATTGAGAATAGTTACTATTTATATCGCTTCAGGAACGCAACGAGCGGAAGAAGATGGTGGGCCGGGTGGACGGGGCGTTGATCATCGTCACCGAGATGGGCTCATCCGAATCCATCGACGAGATCTACCATAAGAACCAGGAAATGATCAAGACCCACATCCACAACCATGTGGGGGGGGATCACTGCATGAACCTGCTCATGATCGAGGGCGAGGTAAGCAGGGTCAATGGAATCCTGGACCAGCTGGAACGGTTGGAAGGCGTGAGCTACCTGAAGTTCATTCAATCCTGAGCCGGTACGACCATTGGATATCCCAGCGCTTTCCATGCGTTCGTGCCACCGAGCATGTTCCACACGTCAGTGTAACAATTCTTCAGAAGCAATCCCGCTCCCATCCCTCCCCGGTAGCCTGAGGAGCAATAGATGACCACCGGCTTGTTACGAGGTATCTCCTGCAGCCTGGCCTCGACCGACCCGATGTGGATGATCTTCGAGTTCGCGATCACGCCAGAGCGTAGTTCGTGCATATTCCGGACGTCGACAAGAGTGATGTCCTTTCCGGAATCGATCCATTCCTTGACCTGCGACGGCGTCGTCAAATGGGTCATGGTGACCGGTGCACCGGCCCGGCACCACATGTCCATGCCGACCCGGAGGTACCCGGGTATGTCATCATATCCTATCCGGACCAGGGAGCGCACCGCCTCCTGCACTTGCGATCTATTTTCCACCACCAACAGCAGCGGGCGTTCGTAGTCCAAGTAGTATCCGCCATATTGAGACAGGCCTTCCAGCCATATGCTCAGCGAGCCGTCGATGTGCGCCCCTCCGAACGAATATGGCATCCGGACATCGAGAACGGTCATGTTGCCTTTCATGGCCGACCGGAAATCATGGACCGGCAGCGGTCGCGGCACGGGAAGCCGCCCAAGCAACGGCGGACCGCTGAGGTTGATCTCCTCCATCTTCCGGAAATACGGAGGTCTTTCGATATTCTCCTTCATCTTCTTGGCGACGAACTCCTCACGGGTCAGGGATAGCATCGGGTTGTTCTCCAGCTCGATGCCGATGGTCGTCTCCTCTCGGTCGGAGATGTTCCCTCCGCAGACCGAGCCAGCACCATGCCCCGGATAGACGATCACGCCCATTCCCAGCGGGATGATCTTGTCGAAAAGCGAATCGTAAAGCGATCCAGATAGTTCCTCCCGGTGCTCTTCGCCGGGCAGGTCGGTGCGCCCCACGTCCCCGGCGAAAAGTGCGTCGCCAGTGAAGACCATGACCGGTTCATCACCGGTCGTCAGGTCGATCAGCGAATAACAGAAGTGTTCATAGGTATGCCCCGGAGTGGCGATGGCCCTGATCCTGACGTCCCCAAGCAAGAACTCCTGGCCGTCGTGAAGGTTCCGACCATAGTTGAAAGGTATCGCCCCGCCGTGGAATATCTCCGCCCCGGTCATGCTGGCAAGTTCGATTGAGCCGGTCGCGTAGTCCTCGTTCCGATGCGTTTCGAAGATGAACCGGATGCGCATCTCCTTCTCTTCCGCGATCCGCAGATACTCATCGCAGTCGCGACGGGGATCGATCACGCACGCTTCCGTGCCTGAACCTACGAAATAGGAAATGTGCGCCAAACCTTCGGACTTCACCTTGGCTACGAACATGTTGATCGACCCTCAAGGCGTGCAGGTGCCTCAAAATGATTCCGCTTATCTTACCAGGACCGGACCGCCCTTACTCTCGAGTTCCTTGATCCCCTCTTCCAGCATTTCCCGGGCGTCCCGGTCCCAGTTCTCCGGGGTGACCAGGATAACGATTCCCTTGAAGGATTGATAGGAACCGGAGTTCACGATCGTGTCGCTGTTGGTCACCAGGACGGACATGAACTTGATGTCCGGTTCGGAGAACTTCTGTTCATAATAGTCCCTATAGCCATTGACCTGGGTGAAGAAAGTGCCCATCTTGGTCCCTTCCGATTTTTCGTTGATCTGCTTGGTCTCGGCCACGATGACCAACCCTTCTCGGAAAACGACCATGTCCGGAGTGTGCATGTCCAGCTCGTCCGGTCCCCCGCCGAGGAACGGGTTGATGTCGACGTACCAGTTGCGGTCCAGGAGGTCAAGCTCGAACTTCTTCCGCACCAGCGCCTCGTATACCCTCGACCTCGGCTGGATCATCTTGGATTCTTTCTCATCCTTCGGGTCGAGCTGTCGAGGGTAAGCCATGTAGCGTGACTTCAGTTCCTCTATCGCTCCACGCAACAGCTTCTCCTCCATCCTGCGGATCGTCAACGCCATGTGCATCCTCTGCGACTTCTCGGTTAATAGATATTAAGGTGTTTTGTTCAGGGGTTGGAAGGAACGCTGAGCGCGTTCACCTCGACGCCGCCGACGTTCGTCCTCAGTTTCACGGCGAAGTTGCCGTCAGATGGATAGTTCGTCGATGTCATCACCTTGTCGGTCCCGATGAACCCAACCTTGCTGCCGACGTGAACCCCGCCGAACTCGGTGGTGGAGTTGATGGAGGCGCTGACGTTGCCCCTGATGCCCAGGTTCAGTGACACCCCGCCGGTCACCGTGGTCCCATTGAAGGATACGGCTTTGTCCATCGGAGTGGTCTGGTTGAGGTTCAGCTCGACCCCGCCGGTCTTGGTCGAGGCCACGACCTTGATGTTCTGCTTCACGATTGGATCCTGCCAATCTAGGACCGATGCGCCAATGTTCGTCGACAGTGATATGTCACCGTAAAGAGAGACCCCGGAGGCAACTTTTAAAGTAACTGCCCCTGTCCTTGCGCTCAGGCTTACCTGATCGAACGCGCTGGCATTGGTGCTGTTGACCGTTACGCTTCCGGTTGAGGTCGACAGGTCGAGCTTGGAACGCATCGAGTTGTCGATCATGATGTCACAGCGCAGGTTCAGGTTGGATCCCCCCAGGAGCCGGTCCTTGACATTTACCGACGCGTTCACCAAGGCGGTGTCGGCCGACGTGCTCTGGACGAAATCCAGGGAGATCGTGTTGGGATCCATCAGGAACCCGACCGAGCCCTTTGCCATCACGTGCAGGTCAAGTGCCTTTCCGCTGAGGTTGGTATAGATGACCCGGACTTCTCCGACGTCTGTGCTCAGCTTGAGGTTGAGCCTATTCACACCAGCCGCGGAGGAAACGCTCTTGGACTCGTCGAAATTGACCGCTTTGACCGGAAGGAACAGAACGGCGGCGAATGCCAATACCACTATCAGAATTACGATCAACGCGATGACCATGATCGCGAAACTCCCCTTTTCATCGGAAATCTTTGACAAATGATTACCTCCTAAACAGACCGGCCCGCTCATTGGCTGGCCAGACAATGCCGAGAAAATGGATTTCCATATATTAAGATGTGGCATCCCCGCCGGAGCGAATGCTGCCCTTTGTATTCGCTTCTCGATCGTCTAATGCCTGGTATGCCGACATCTGTCCAAGTCGCAAACCGGATCGTCGCTCCCCCACAGGTGCTCCTCAGGGGATATGTAGACAGGAAGGGCCAGGGCAGATATCAACGACACGGCCGCGATTATGTAGGGCAAGGTTATGATATTCGATATCCTGAACTCGTTCAGCAGTCCGAGACCGGGAACCTGGGTCAAGACCAGGGAGGACATCCCTATGGTCGCCAGAACCCCCGCACATACCAAGCGCCCCTTCCTCGACATGATTCGTTCATTAGAAATTTCAATATTTTAAATTAACCGACAACAAGGCTATTCTAGACACAATTAGGCAAGATAATCAAAGGAATGCCTGGTTGAGATTTGATTCAACAATCGGTGTACGGCCTCTTCCTTACCCAAATAACATATTGATGAATTGCATCGGGAAATCGATCGGTGCTTAGATGAAATCCATAAAATGCGAATGCAATTATATGCTGACCGACAAGGAAATAAACGACACCTTCGACGAACCGGAGAACAACCGCTTCGTGCACATTGTCGAATGCCCGAAATGCGGGAAGATCAAGGCCTACTTCGAGGACAAGGTCATCGAACCCGAGCCTACTGAAGAAAAGAAAGAGTGAAGAGAAGACTTGAACGGGAACGCGGATTTCACCCGTTCCTGACCCATCCTTAATCGGAAGAACTGAGCCATCATCCTTGTTATTATGTAATAGGTTTGCTATATTCTGATTCTTCATTTCGAAATTCGAATCCTATAAGAATTGACCAAAATCATCATCTGGCCATAACTGGCTAAGAATTTTTTAATTACTGGATGTAGTAGCCTTCGAGATAAAAATCTTACACTATTATTTAAACTTAAATGATGGTCGGCAAGGTATCGAAGGCAGCCCATCCTAACTACCCGCCGTGTCGTTTCCTACATAGAAAATAGGTCTCTTTCGACCACAAGCTTTAAAATGTTCTTGGAGATTTTTATAACCAACATCTTATTAGGGGGGAAAGACAACGAAGAACTACATAGCAGAATTGATAGGAAGTATGCTGTTGGTCATGGTAGGGGTAGGAAGCCTAGTATTCATAGGCGCCTCTGGGGTTGGGGTCGTCGGTGTTGCACTGGCTTTCGCCATAATCGTTCTAGCCATGGTCTACACAATCGGGCCGATATCTGGATGCCATATAAACCCGGCAGTGTCCATTGGTGTCTGGTCTATCGGTGGAATGAAGACGAAAGACATGGTCATCTATGTTGTGATGCAGATCATCGGTGGAATCATCGGTGCCGCAGTTTTGTATTACGTCTGGATGGATGCACACACTGTCCTCGGAGCGTTTGGGACCTGCAGTTTCAAGGACGCGTCCAATCTAAACATATACAGCATTGGGCCAGTCTTCCTGCTTGAAATCATAAGCGCTTTCATACTCCAGATCGTGATCCTCGGATCACTCGGCAACAAGGGCAACGAAGCCCTCGCTGGAGTAGCCATCGGTCTAGTTGTTGGCGGTATCATCCTCTTCACCGGCGGAATTGACGGAACTGGACTGAACCCGATCAGGGATCTGTCCCCGGCAGTGTTCGCAGGCGGCAAGTACCTAGAGCAGGCATGGGTGTTCGTTGTTGCGCCGATTATCGGAGGCGTCATCGGATCCTGGGTGTTCAAGTGGATGGCCTCGCCCGCAAAGAAGGCAGCTTAAACGACTAGGCTGAACCGCAAACCCTTTCCATCAAACATTTTCCCATTTGTTTTTTATTCCAGTTTCTCGCCATTGAGTTCTTTGACGCTCCATATCAACGAAGGGTCCTAAATGGAAAGGATACATAATCTGAAAAAAGCGGTTCGTTGCACCTGAACTATATTCATCGAAGTGATTCCCCTTCCGTGCATGGTATGAAGAGACCGATCGATGCCGAAACGGCTTATTGGAAAGAGATGCTTTTCAAACTGGAGCACGAAAAGAAGAATGCAACTCTTTCAGCATTGACCTTCTCTATTATCATTCTAATGAACCTTTTCGCCTTCA
>JBEKDM010000130.1:0-6614 GCA_050014375.1 Methanomassiliicoccales archaeon
CGATATTGATAACCGGTGGTGCGACAGGGATAGGACTCTCTTTGGCTGATGCGTTCCTAAAGAATGAAAATGAGGTCATAATCTGTGCCAGAACGGAGGAGAACTTACGAAAAGCAAAGAACAGGCTTCCAGAACTGAACACAATAATATGCGATGTGTCAAAAGAGGCTGAACGGGTCAAACTGCATGATTGGGTCATCTCCAACTTCCCGGAAACAAATGTTTTGATTAACAATGCTGGCATTCAGAAAATGGTCGATCTAAGAAAAGGTACCTCGGACCTGCTAGGATACCTGCGGAAGGACGGAGGGGACGAGATTGACATCAATTTCAAGGCATACGTGTACATGGCCGGGCATTTCATCCCCGATCTCATGAAGAGAAAGGAGGCGGCGATCATGAACGTAAGTTCCGGGCTCGGCTTCGTCCCCATCGCCTCTATGCCCGTATATTGTGCCACCAAGGCGGCTGTTCACTCCTTCACCATTTCTCTAAGGCATCAGCTGAAAGATGGTCCGATAAAGGTTTTCGAAATCATACCCCCAACAGTGAACACAGATCTCGACAAAGGCGCGAGGGACAAAAGAGGTCAAACAGACAGAGGCATCCCTCCGGAAGAGGTTGCCAAAGCCACTCTGATCGGGATGGAGAAGAACGAGTACGAAATCAGCGTCGGCATGGCACAGGGCCTCAAGATGGGTGCGAGAGAAAATTTCGACCAGATCTTCTCTAGGATGAATAGGTGAGAAACAGAATACGGATTAATTCCGAATAGGGTTATTGGTCGAGGCAGTTAATGGTAAGGCCATCACATCCAACGGGCAGCGGGAGAACCTTGGTTGCATCTTTTTGGCGGAGGAAATTAAGATTGATCTGACTCAGGTCGAGAGATAGAATTAATTTGGAAAGGGCATAGGATAGAATTAGACCTTTATCCAACCCATCTTCACCCAGTACTCATAATTATGCTTCCAATTCTCCTTATTGGCTCTAACGGTGTTTGCAAACCTTTCTTTCCAATCAGCACGTTCTGCGGCTTGCTCTGGATAGGTTCTCTTTTCTATTATCGCATTCATCAGATCCTTCCCCATTTCATGTGATCTTTTGATGGCCGCTTCCATTCCAGGCAATCCCCGGGCCATTGAATGACCCACGCCTCCAATTACCGTCCCCCCGGACCTTTTAATGAAATTGTTCATGATGCTCAAGACCTGCTCCTCGTCCCCCGAGCCTGCGGTCATGATAGAAAATCCATATTTGCCGTCCAAGAGCTGTTCATGGATAAAATTAGCGCTCCTATCGAAAGTCGCCTTGAGTGGGGCGGTGATATTTGAAATATAATTGGGGCTACTGAGGATGATTCCATCGGCCTCCAGGATCTTTTCCCGCAGCAATGGATAATCGTCCTTGAGGTGGCATTTCCCAGTTTTATAGCAGGAGACGCAGCCGGTACAGTATTCGATTTTTAATTTTGTTACGTCCAAAAGCTCGATTTCGGCCCCTGCTTCCCTTGCACCATCCAAGGCCGCATTCAATAGTTTCAGTGTGTTGCTGTTCTTACCACGTGGACTGGACTGCAATCCAACTATCTTCATTATTTTCACCCGAGTTCAGTATTGACAGACCCGTTAATATGCTTTCAGAGAGCGATGGCAGCATCGCTGAGACGGACTAAGATGATCCTGTTTTGAAATCGATACTTAGCAAAGCTTCATGGTCCATCTCTTACAATAACACCGTAGGTGGATGACATGGTAGCTTTGCCCGAAGAGGTCATGAAAGCGCTCAACGATCCGGCGAGCGTAAAGGTGCTAGCGACAAAGACTCCTGAAGGAATAGTGCATGCGATACCGTTAGGAAGTCTGGCGGCCCCGGACCCGAACACTATCATATGTGGCGTGGTGTTCATGAAGCAGACGCATAATAACATGGAAAAGATGAAGAAGAAGGGCGAACGCCCGGCGGTCCTGGTGGTGAATGGCAGGAACGCTTACCAGGTCCATGTGATGATCAAGGACTTCAAGGCATCCGGTCCGGTCCTGGATATGATGAACGAAAAGGTCAAGGCACGAGGCATCACCATTACCGGCGTATGGTTCATGGAGCCTGAGACCGTATTTGACCATAGCCCAGGCCCGAATGTAGGCAAGAAGATCGCCTGAGGAGTCGGCCAATCACCCCTTTCCCATTCTCGGTGGGCTGGGGGATAAGCCCCGAAGAGTTTAGGCGAATAGTAAGATAAGAAAAAGGACCTGCAACACTATAATCGCCCACACTAATTTATGAATAGTGTCGACCTTTTTCTCTAGCTGGGTATTCTGCATTGGGGGAAGCATGTCTGGCCGATTCGGGTTTGGCGGACCCTGATTATAAGACTGTGATGGTTGTGGCATTCCAGAGGATGTTGCCGCAAATGTCTTTCCGCAACTGGGGCAAAACGTAGCTTGATCAGGAACATCGGCTCCGCAATTCCAACATTTTTACATTATTTCACCTTATATGGACTCCTTTTTTCGTTCATCATGCTTAACCTATTATAAAGATAATGGCCTCTAAGACCAAGACCACTATTACTAATTTGTAAAGATTATTGACCTTTCGTTCCAACTGGCTCTCCTGCATAGAGGAATTCGGCCCCATCGGATTATGCTGATATCGGCTATGTCTAGAACGATCATAGGGTGGGGCCTGTTGTGAGGTGCTTGGTGCAATGAACTGACCGCACATGGGGCAGAACGTAGCATTCTCAGGAACCTCTTCACCGCAATTCCAACATTTTGGCATCATTTCACCCTCGATCTGCTGCCAGTTCGCTATTGAACGGAGTCGATATGATATAAGGGCTCAATTTTAGGCGGCATCCCAATAGGAGTTTTACTCTCCAATTGGTCAAGCCTCTTTTCCAATTCTTCTTTTTCATCCTCTCATCAATTATGACTCTTCGTGATTATGCCTCTTTCGTACATTTTAATACATCTCCTGAGAATTGAGATTACTACAATCAAAGGTGTATTATGTGCCTGGATAAGAATAAGATCGCGACGGATCTCACTTAAGCCATCGGAGCTTTCATTTCCATATGTCTCATCCCGGACCTTCCCCAGGAATTGCCTAGCTTCATGAGGTGATTGTCCCTCTACTCCGGCTCTTGATGATAATAAAGGCGACAGAGCGAATGATAGAAGTAGCCTGAGAGGTATTCGAAAGTGTTTTATCGCTTTGCCCTGATGGCTCGGGGCGCGCCGGCCAAGCTTTCCTCCTAAGTCTCCATAGATATTGTTCAAGGGTCGACGCGCAAATGATCTTTCTAATCGTGACTGCGCAGGTTCATCCACGCTCAACTAGACATTTTCAAGCTGAATGACGAATAGGATAATGACTGAAGATTCAACTTCGACCCAGATGGGAGATTCTGGTCGATAGGCTGTATAGGTAGAAGTATTCTCAACGCCGAGTAAACTACGTTTCCTCGATGCATCCTCATATCTGTCAAGGGGTTTGGTGTCATCAGTTGACAGTACCGCGGCGGCAATGATAAATAGCGAGCTTACATTGGGGCATTTCGTACTCTTAGTGTACTATACACGTCGGGTACTACCATTTCAAAAGGTTGAGACCGAAAATGGACCGTGACGAACGAATCTACGCCATTGCGGACGATATGTTCCAAACCATACCTGTGCTCCATAGGAGAGTGATCAGGCCCGATGCATGTGGGATCAGCCCCCTCTCCCCCCGTATTTCAGTACTCGTCGTGGTGAAGCGAGAAGGGCCGATCTCGATGTCCTCCATCGCCCAGGCACTTTCTTATTCCAAACAGAATCTGACCAAAATAGTCAATCAATTGGTGAACGAGGGCTACGTGGATAGAATCCCAGATCCATCGGACCGCAGAGTGCTGAATATAAAGTTGACCGAGAAGGGAAGATCGTTCATGGCGGAGCGCAGGGAAAGGATGAAGAACAAACTGATGGAAGACCTCTCTCACCTGAACGACGAGGAACTTGAGTATTTGTATGATACCTTCGAAAGGGTCAAGATGGCGCTCCCCAAGCTACTGGTCAAAGATGTATCGGATCAGCCCAGGCGATGAATTGATTTCAGACCTAATATGACTTAAACAATAGAATCGGAGATATGTGAATGCTCGCAGTACAAACAGACAAACTATCTCGCCGCTTCGGCATATTCACTGCCGTTGAAGTCCTGGATCTGTCTGTGGAGGAGGGGGAGATCTTCGGCCTGCTCGGTCCCAATGGGGCTGGGAAGACCACCACCATCAAGATGCTCACCACCCTGCTTCCGCCAACGTCAGGTCGTGCCACGGTGAACGGTCTGGACGTGGTTGAACGTGCTTCTCAGGTCCGCAGGGCAATTGGGTATGTCCCACAGATGCTCTCCGCCGATGCCAGTCTGACCGGTTACGAGAACCTGCTCATCTTCGGCAAGCTGTATGATGTGCCTCGTAACGAACTGGAATCTAGGGTACGCCAGGCCATAGACAGCATGGGGTTGAGCGAGTTCGGGGACAAGTTGGTTCGAACTTATTCTGGCGGTATGATCCGGCGTCTGGAGATCGCACAATCGACATTGCACCATCCGAAGGTCCTCTTCCTGGATGAGCCTACCATCGGCCTCGATCCCCTGGCCCGCAGAGCGGTCTGGGAAATGATGACCAAATTAAGGCAGGATCATGGAACGACCATCTTCCTTACCACCCATCTAATGGACGAAGCGGATGCCCTGTGCGACCGCATCGGCATTATGCATAAGAGCAAGCTAATAGCCCTTGGAAGCCCCAGGGAACTGAAGGAAAAGGCTGGAGCAAGCACCCTGGATGAAGCGTTCATACAACTGACCGGAGACCTGATCGAAACTGGAGGTAATTATCGTGATATACAACGAGAGCGCCAAACCGCTCGACGCCTCGGCTGATCCTGCGACCATCGGCCACAGCAGTCCCCTGGCATATCTGCGGGATTTCATCAGCAAGGTCCTGATCATCACCGAGCTGGAAGCTCGTAAGCTGCGGCATGATCCCTACGATCTATTGACCCGAGCGGTACAACCGGTCCTGTGGCTCCTGGTCTTCGGAGAGGTGCTGACATCGGTAAAAGCAATACCAACCGGCGATCTATCTTACCTTGCCTTCATGACCCCCGGGGTCCTGGCCCAGAGCGTCCTGTTCATCTCCATCTTCTATGGCATATCCATCGTTTGGGAGAGGGACCTGGGCATAGTCCAAAAGTTCCTGGCAAGTCCGACCCCACGCACGGCCATCGTGGCCGGGAAAGCGCTCTCAGCAGGTTTGCGTAGCCTATCTCAGGCCCTCATCGTTTTCATCCTTGCTGCTATCCTAGGGGTAAGTTTGACCGCCAACCCGGTTAACATAATCCTAGTGATCTTAGTCGTCGTACTAACAGCGGCCGTTTTCGCCACCCTCTCCCTGATAATCGCATGCATGGTGAAGACCAGGGACCGGTTCATGGGCATAGGCCAGATGATCACCATGCCCCTATTCTTTGCCAGCAACGCCATATATCCAATCTCATTGATGCCGGAATGGCTCAAGATTATCGCTTACGGGAATCCTCTAACGTATGCTGTGGACGCGTTAAGAGGTCTGATGGTCATCGGAGGGGTAAGTGAGTATGGGATCCTCCTGGATGTTTGTGTACTAACAATAACCGCCGTGGCCCTGATGCTCATCGGGGGGCGACTTTACGCCCGTGTGGGCAGATGAGATAATCGCATGTGAGGTGAAGGAATGCCGAACGATGAAACAGGACCACCGGATAATGTCAAGATGGACCATCCTGGAAAAGTTAAGGGCTATGAGTGGGTCGTCCTTTCAGTGACCACGGTGGGAGTGCTTTTGGCCTCCATTCAGGAATCGGCCCTGCTCATTTCCCTACCGGACATGATGTCCGACCTGCACATGGAGTTCCTTACGGTCATGTGGGTTTTGCTTTCCTACCTGCTCATCACCACGGTCATGGTGCCTATCTTCGGCCGCCTTTCGGACATGTTCGGCCGTAAGCGGTTTTACGTTCTGGGATTCGCTCTGTTTACAATTGGCTCTCTGTTGGGCAGCCTGGCCCAGCCTCAGTTCCATGGTTGGGACCTCGTCGGGTATCGCATCATACAGGCCTTGGGAGGGGCGCTGTTGTTCGCCAATGGCACGGCAATGGTCGCCGACGCCTTTGAGGCTAGACGCCTTGGCTTCGGTTTAGGGGTCAACATGGTGGCTGCCGGGGCCGGCATTGTGCTAGGTCCGGTTGTTGGTGGCATTCTTTCTCCGTTGGGTTGGCAATGGATATTCCTGATCAACGTGCCCTTTGGTGTGGTCGGAACGATCTGGGCGATTATCCGTCTAAAGGAGCCGGTAAAAGTGCCCAAAAGTCAAATCTTCGATTGGGCTGGGAGCGCGACATTCCTGGTTGGCCTCGCTGGGCTCTTGATGGCTGTCTCCCTGGTTGCCTTCCCTCTAGTAGGATCAGATATGGTCGATGCCCTGTTCGTTATCGGCATCGTTGGCATTATTGCGTTCCTCATTGTCGAGAGAAGAGCCAAACATCCCATGATGGACCTCGGCCTGTTCCGGAACCGGGAGT
>JBEKDM010000131.1:0-6555 GCA_050014375.1 Methanomassiliicoccales archaeon
TGTTTGGCGTGCTGGGCATCTATTCCTGCGAGGCGGATGCGTTCAATCCGGGGGAAGTAGAAATCCTAAAGGAACTGGCAAACGATCTGGCCTATGGTATCTCCGCGCTGCGTTCGCGGACCAAGCAGGAAAAGGCCGAAGAAGCCCTGCGGGAGCTCAGTACCTATAACAGGAGCCTCATCGAAGCAAGTATCGACCCGCTCGTAATGATCAGCTGCGACGGAAAGATCCTGGACGCGAACATCGCCACGGAAAAAACAACCGGCATGCCAAGGAATGAATTGATAGGCACCGATTTCTCTGAGTATTTCACAGAGCCGGAGAAGGCACGCGAAGGGTATCGTCTAGTCTTTTCCCAGGGAAAGGTACTTGATTACCCGCTTAAGATCCGGCACCGTGATGGACACATCACACCAGTTCTTTACAACGCAGCCGTTTATTATGACAGCGACGGAAACATCAAAGGCGTACTTGCAGCGGCACGGGATATCACCGGACGCGAGAATGCGGAGGAGCAGTTACGCAGGAGCGAAGAGAAGTACCGCCTACTGATCGAGAACAGCCATGACATCATCTATACAATTACAAAAGAAGGCATATTCACCTTCGTCTCCCCCAGTTGGACCGCCCTCCTGGGGCACCCGGTTGACCAAGTGGTCGGAAGACCGTTCCAGCCGTTCGTCCACGTCGATGATCTCGCCGGATGCTTGGCATTCCTGCAGAGAACGATCGAGACTGGACAACCACAAACGGGCGTCGAGTACCGAGTGCGACACGCGGACGGATCCTGGCGCTGGCACACCTCGAATGCAGTTCCTCTGCTGGACGAGACAGGCGCAGTCATTGGCGGTGAGGGCATCGCCAGCGACATCACCGTTCAAAAACAGGCGAAAGCTGCGCTGTACGAGGCCAATCGCAAGCTCAACCTCCTGTCGAGCATGACCCGGCACGACATAAACAATCAGACCGTCGCTCTCAAAGGCAACCTGGCCCTTCTAAAGTTGAACCATCCCGAACTCGCATCCAACGAAAATCTCAAGACAGCGGAGAGAACTGCGGGGCAGATCTCCGCCATGATCCGGTTCACCAAGGAATATGAGGACATCGGTGTCCACGCCCCTTTCTGGCAGGATGTAAGGACGTTGGTGAGATCCGGTGCCAGAAATGTCCTGCTCGAATCGACTGCGGTGGTCAACGAGGTTCCGGCCGATACCTCGGTGTTCGCTGACCCGCTCATCGTCAAAGTGTTCCACAACCTGATCCATAACGCGGTGCGACACGGCGGCAAAACCACCACCATCCGCTTCTCTCTCGAAGAACGAGATGGAGTTCGTGCCATCGTCTGCGAGGACGATGGTGTAGGCATCCCGCCAGATATGAAAGAGAAACTTTTCACCAAAGGAATCGGGAAGAACCACGGCTTCGGACTCTTCCTCTCCCGTGAGATCCTCGCCATCACCGACATCACCATCACGGAGGCGAGCGAGCCAGGGAAAGGGGCTAAATTCGTCATGACCCCGCCACAGGGCGGGGTCAGAGCAACCTGATGGTGTGATTGAAGTGGTTCCTCGCTAGTATTGAAATTGACAACAATCAAAACGAAGCGTGCATGACGATGAAATCATGAACTCTTCTTGGATCAGCTAGTGCGCTCCGTGATCTTACATCAAGATTGCTCGTTACGCTCCTTCGGGTTCTCAGGATGATTTGAGGAAACGAGTGAATGAGTGCTCGGAACGTGTCAAACAAGGAACTGGAAGCTCTGAAAACGCCCAGCATCCCTACTTTTCAGTCCACCGGCGCCATTCCTACCTGGCAACGCACAAACTATACAGAGCATTTTTTTTGTAGGGCATGATGACCTTGGCTACAGGTTTCATGCTTGTTTCTTGATTGATTCTTTTCATTCATTATATGTATATTCCTACATTGACAAGTTGAATAAATATTTGAACTGGATAAGGATACTATGTCGGTCTATCTTATCTATATGAATATAATACAGATATATTGGTCAATTTTATATAGTTGTAACGTTTTGTGATATATGTGAAAGTAAAAACCCTCGACCCTCATTTAGTCAACGGGGACAAGGTCGAACGGATCTTCCGCATCCTCCTCAGCCGCAAGACATCCAATCTGACTTGGTACCGGATTGCGAAAGAGGCCGACGTCAGCTATAGCTGGGCTTACCGCACTTTGAAGGAATTGGAGGGAGATGGGCTGATCGCGGACGGCAAATTGAAAGATACGAAGGGGCTCTTCATGAAATGGGCAGGAAGAAAAGACCATCGGGTCTTCAGAGAATACCACATGCAAGACCCCGAATCCGTCCTGAAAAATTCCGGCATGGACTATTCACTGACCGGTTACTTCGCGGAGAACCTGATCGGTCACTATCTTTTTCCTCGATACCGCGAGATTTATATCAGATGGGAGGACGCCATGAAATGGCACTCCTATCTGACCGGAAACGGATACGTCGGGAAGGGCAACCTCAGGGTAATTCTCTCAGACGAGCATGTCTTCTTCGAAAGAGATGAGGTGCAGGGATGGCCGGTGGTCTCTATCCAGCAACTAATCGTGGACCTTTACAGGACGGGTTCGGAGTGCGCCGAGGCCGCCGACAACCTGGTCAGGAGGGCATACCTGTGACGGTCCAGCTCTCCCAGTCAATTGTAATAACAAATATAACAGTTATAACATTATTAAATATAAATCATCATGATTCATTTTCTATCTTATGAAGCATGAATAGATTCAAACGAGTTAGGGAAGTTGGAGATGGAAAGATGATCTCAGAGAATTCGAACCGTTCGGAATGGACGATGCACTCGCGGTTGATGAAAATCCATAATGTTCAGGTATAGCATGTTCAATATCTCTTCGATCCCTTCGAAAGCAATATTATAGACAATGGAAATTGCATACCCTTAATAAAAAACTGGTGACTCGATGGACCATGACAATGAATTCATTCTTCAATTGAAAGGCGAGGTCGAAAAGAGAAACAAGACGATCAAAGCCTACAATTTTCTGGTCGCTTTTATTGAAAAACCGGCGATGGATAAGATAGAACAGGCCGGTAAGAGTTTAAGGATCTTGGATTCGGCGATCGAACAAAATGGCGCGAACGATCCGGCGCTGGAAGCCCTCCGAAGCTTGGTGGAATCGGCCAGATCGGTCTCCGCACAATTACAGGCCACAACCAGAGATGAGTTCGGGAAGAAGATCCAAGAAGAGATGGGTAAGGTCAATCTATCGCTGACCGGGCATTTTCCGATCTTGAAGGTCTCTTATTACGATCTGGAGATCGATTTCAGTAAGAATTCGGTGATAATATGGTGGGGCCCGCGGCAGGAAAAGGTCTCCCGATGCAGATGCGATGGGTTGGAGGTCACCCAGAAGGTCCTGGAGCACATCCAGGGTTTGAGGAAGAACGCTTTTGATCCGAAAGAGCACATCGGTAAACTTTTGCAGGCATACAGAGCGGTCGTGGCCAAGGAGGGAAAGAAAATGGGTGACCCGGTCCCGATAGTGCAGGTACACCTGGAAACATTGATCATGATGCAGGGCAGATCTTTCATCGAGGAACCGTCAAAGCAATCGTTTACCGACTATGGTCGCTGCACATTCAGTTTTGACCTGTACAGAATGATGAATTCCGGATGCATGAGGTGCGGGAATCTCGAAATGGGCGTGACCACATCGACATTCGCAAAGACCAACAGGCGGGGCGATTTCATCTGGATCCCCACGAACGAGACCGGAGAAGGGGCGACGCGTTCGGACATCCTCTTCCGCGAGGCGGTTCAATGACCGATGACCGGTCGGAAGACGGACTTTCCCGAGAAATGAAACCCACGGAACTCAGCCAGGTCGTTGCCAGAAGGATAATCGAAACGCTGGGGAACTCCGGCACCCCTCCGGAATATGGGTTTCAATACTTCACCGAAGGCATCGATCCGTACCTGGTCGTCATCGATCAGGAATATTTCCATAGTTTTATCGAGGTGGGGGGATCGGCGTTCAAGATGGTGGTGGGCATCTACGGGGGAGGCAAAACGCATTTCCTGTATTGCGTCAGGGAATTGGGTTGGAAGCACGACTTCATTTCCTCCTATATCGTCCTCAGCCCGGACCGAACGCCTTTCCATAAGCTCGAACTCGTCTACAACGAGATCGTGGCAAATCTGATCTATTCACAGAGCCCGGAACAGCTGCTCTCCGGATATGACCGGGGGATACAGGCGGTGATCGAGAGATGGTACAAGGATAAGGTGGAAGAATTCAGCCAGGGTAAACCGGGCGATGCCATCACCCAGGACCTGCTGGATTATGCTAATAGTATCGGTCCCTATGATAGCACAAGTTACAAGAACGCCTTGAAGCACGCGTTCATCTCTCTCGCCACGAAGAATGATGCCACCTTCGAACTGATGATCCAGTGGCTGAAGGGCGAGACCCCTAAAATGGCCGAGATGAAGAGATACGGGGTGTCCGAGAAGATAGACAAGGGGATGGCGTTCAAAGCCATACGCTCCGTGGTCCAATGGGTAAAGGAGATCGGGTATTCCGGTCTCATCGTCCTGCTCGATGAGGCGGAACAGAGCGGGAGCCTCACCTCCAAACAGAAGGGCCAGCTATACCAGAACCTCAGGGAATTGATCGACGAGTGCGGCCATGCGAATTTCCAGGGCACGATGTGGTTCTACGCCGTACCAGATGTCAGTTTCCTGGAAGGGCGGACGTTGATCTACGAGGCCCTCAAACAGAGGCTTTCCACGGTCTTCGATCCGGAACTGAACCCTACCGGGGTCAAGATAATGCTGGAAGGGCCTGGTGTCGATCCGCGCCCGCCGAACGAGATCCTGGTGGCCATCGGCGAGAAGTTGGCCAAGGTCTACGAGGTCGGCTATGATGTCAAGTTGGATCCGCAGATACTCGGACCTAGCTTGGCCGAGATCGCCGAGGCGGCGTATTCCAAGAAATTGGATACCGGGTACAAGAGGCTGTTCATACAAACCGCGATCCGGGCGTTCAATACCATCAAGAAGACCGGCAAACCGGTCAAGCCCGCGGATGTTGGACTATGATATTCGACAAGCTCCTGGGCTGGCAGAAGGGTGAGGAATATATTCGCCACATGACCTTAGGAGCAGGGATCGTAGAGCAAAAGAAATCCATGGGCTTTCGCCTGCAGGTACATTTTCCCGATGGCATCGTCAGGAAATTGCGGTCCGACGAGGTAACGTATATCACCAAAGAAGAGTACGATCGGTCCGTCACCGGAATGGAATCAAGGACACCCGCCGGTGCAAGCTCTCCCACTGCAGCAACAAAACCTACTGCGGTCAGCACTAATATCGGCGTTGACGGCCGTCAATATGTAGAAACGAAGCAAGGACCATCCAAGGAAATGACCGTACCGGCATATGCCGCGATCGGACTGCCTCGTGAACCTGCCACGAACGTGATGATCGGCAAAGGGGCCAGGGGCAGAGAAGGACCAGAACGCAGGAAACAGGAATTGTCTGAAGCCTGCGCAGTATCTCATGTCCAGACCGGAACGATCGGACCGGCCGATCCCATGAATGACCGTCCGGCCAAGACGCGCCCCCTCCCCAATATCACCGAACGGGACTATCACCGATCGACAAAAGAATTTCAAGCCAGGCAGGTCATTGAATCATTACGATTGGGGATACCGCCGCAGGGGGTATCGGAGGATTTCTTTGAGGTCTTCACGGTCGGAAGGGGGGATGAGATACGACGGGTTGAGGAATTCCTGGAAGATGACGGCGAAGGCAGCATCATCATTACCGGCGAATACGGGTCGGGCAAGACCCATATGATGGAGATCACCGCATCGATCGCCCTCAGGGAGGGGTGGGCCGTTTCCATGGTCGAACTCGACACGACCGAGGCGCCATTGAGCAAACCGAAGAGCGTCTACGAGAAGATCGCAGGATCACTGCGTTACATGAAGGATGGCCGGGTCCAGGATTTTCGCAACATGCTCGTTGATGCGGCGTTCAGCGAGAAATACGAGAGTATCATGGACCACGAGTATCTGAACAAGATCATACAATTGATCAGGGACAAGGAGGTCACCGAGTCCCATTATGTCTGGATCGAAGGTTCTGGAAATCGAAAATATCCGTTCTTCGATGTATACCGGAGGAACGACCTCGACATGAACTTCGCCCTGAAACTTCCCCAGGTACAGGTGATCCAGAGTTTCGGAAATATCATGGTGAAAGGCCAGACCGATGAGATCGCGGATAGGCTTCGGAAGCTGGGGTTCCTGGAGGTCGGATCAAAGATAGGCGGGTCGAGATGGATCCTGTTCGATCAGGATACCGAAAGGGCCTATGAGGACCGGAATTTTCCCCCGATGCACTATGAGATGACCTCGGCGGCCATGTTGAACGGCAAGCCGAAAATCGAGGCTTTCGGCGAGGGGAAACTGAAGTTCGACACCCAGCGATCCGTGTTTGCCAGCCTGGATTTCGACATGCGGGTCACGGTGCGCGACTCCAACCGGACGGAAGA
>JBEKDM010000132.1:0-6538 GCA_050014375.1 Methanomassiliicoccales archaeon
ATCAAGGAACTGCTCGGTCTTAGTCATTGTCCAGACGTCTGGATTGAAGTGAAGAAGAGAATAGCGGCTGATGAGCACGGGTTCATTGCCGACCTTCATGATGCCTTTGTGATGAAAGGGCTGATCTGAGCCCTACTCGTTGAGGAACTTCTTGTAGCCCGGCGCGTCCAATAGCTTGAGGACATCGCCTGGCGATTCCATCTTTACTACGGCGATCCATCCGTCATCATAGGGCGATTTGTTGATCACCTGGGGGTTTTCCTCCAAGGATGAATTCACCTCTACCACGGTGCCGCTGATCGGGCTTATGACATCGGCTGTGTTCTTCACGCTCTCAACGATCCCGAGCACTTCACCGGCCTTGATCTTGTCACCCATCTTGGGTAATTGGATGAACGCCAGGTCATTGAGCTCATGCTGCGCGTGGTCGGATATCCCGACCCTGGCATTGCCGCCTTCGACCTTTACCCACTCGTGGTCCTTAGAATAATACAGCCCGGTCCTGATGTCGCTCATTCCGAATCCCCTTGCCCATTCGGAATCGGAGTCACCAGTATATTAGTTTGCCCGGAGGATTTGTCAATTTTGCAAGAGATTAAATAATTCTCAGATGTTCGAATCGGTCGATGCGAATAACCGTCCGCGGCATCGTCCAGGGGGTCGGCTTCCGACCAATGGTATATCGGGTGGCAACCAAGCTGGGGATGCATGGATATGTTCAGAACAACGGTTCCAACGTGGTCATAGAGGTGGACGGGGATGCCGATCGTTTCGTATCGGAGCTGCGCAATGCCCTGCCCCCGCTGGCCCGCCTGGATTCGGTGGAGATCTCTCCCGGTTTGCCGACCGGGGCGCTCAAAAATATGCCTTTCCATATCGTCAAGAGCTCCAGCGGCCAAAAGGGTGTGGGCATACCGAACGACACTGCGGTCTGCGACAAGTGCCGCAAGGAGATGTTCGATCCCACCGGCAGACGGCATCTATATCCATTCACCAACTGCACCGATTGCGGGGCCCGTTTCTCGATCATCAGTGACCTTCCCTACGACAGGGAGCTCACCTCGATGAGCAAGTTCCCCATGTGCCCCGATTGCCGCGAGGAGTACGAGGATCCGGAAGCCCGGAGGTTCCATCACCAGACCATCTCGTGCCCGGTGTGCGGTCCAAAGTTCAGGCTACTGGACGGTGATGGAAAAGCTATCGAAGGCGAACCCATCTCCGCGTTCGCCTCAATGCTTGAGCAGGGCCTGATCGGAGTCGCCAAGGGTTGGGGAGGCATGCACCTATGCTGCACATTGGCAACATTGCCTAGGATGAGACAATGGTATAGGCGCAGGGAGAAGCCCTTCGCCATCATGGTCCGGGACATGGACGCGGTCAGAAAGTTTGCCGTTCCGGACCGGCATGAAGAAGAGCTGTTGACATCGACACACAGGCCGATCGTCCTGGTGCCCAAGATCGATTCAGATGTTACCGAAATGGTCGCTCCCGGTCTTGGCAACATCGGGATGTTCCTGCCCTATACCGAGATGCAGCACATCCTGTTCAACAGGCTAAGGGACGACGCCCTGGTCATGACCTCGGCCAACGTTCCGGGAGAACCCATGGTCCTGCGGGACGAGGACGCTTTGGCACTAGGTGCTGAATGCTACCTGTTCCACGACCGCGAAATAGTGAACCGGTGCGACGATTCGGTGGTGCGCAGCTTTGAGAACAGCATATTCTACATTCGGAAGTCACGAGGCCATATTCCGGTGGCGATCGAGTTCCCGATCGAGGGCACGGCGATCGGACTGGGGGCACAGGAGAGCATCGCAGGGGCATTGGCCACCGGAAAGAAACTGTATGCCACCCAGTACATCGGGGATGCCAGCTCGGCAGGCGTGCTCGAGTTCCTGGAATCAGCGCTGGCCTACCAGAAGAGACTATTAGGGGTGGATGGGGTCGACGCGATCGGAATCGACCTGCACCCTGGATATTCGACGCGCAGACTGGGAAAGCGCCTGGCGGAAGAGTCCGGGGTCAAACTCGTCGAGGTTCAGCATCATTGGGCACACGCCTCGGCATTGATGGTCGACCGCCGGATCGATGAAGCGGTCGTATTGACCCTGGACGGGACCGGCTATGGCGAGGATGGGAACGCCTGGGGGGGGGAGGTCCTCCGCTCCCGGTTCGATTCCTACAGCAGGGTAGGCCATTTGCAAGAGATACCGCTGCTGGGCGGCGAGAAAGCGGTGTATGACGTCAAGCGACTGGTCTTCGCCATCCGGGAAACGCTGGGACAGGATGGCGGATATTATACGGACGTGGACTCGGCCTTGCTCCGGAAGATGATGACCAAGAGCCCGAAAACGACCAGCATGGGAAGGATGATGGACGCCCTGTCCTGTTACTTGGGGATCTGCCAATACCGCTCCTATGATGGCGAGCCGGCTATGAAGCTGGAAAGGTACTTGGAGAGGGGGGAACCTACCGTCGAACTGGCGGCAGAGGTCAAGAACGGCGTGGTACAGACCGTTTCGCTGTTCGCTCAGTTGTTCGAATCTAAGGGCCGCAAGGAGGACCTGGCGATCTCCTTTGTCAAGGCCATGTTGGAATCGCTGGTCGACATCGCATGTCTGGAGGCAGATGCTAAAGGCCTCGGGAGCATCGGCCTGACCGGCGGGGTCTCGTACAACGCGACCGTCTGCCGGCTGACGAAGGAGATCGCACTTTCCAAAGGATTCGAGCTGCTCTTGCCCGTTCATGTACCGAACGGCGACGGATGCATCTCCACCGGACAATGCGCGGTGGCCCTATCCCATCAATAAGGAGGACTGGCCATTTTGTCCCTGCCGTAAATGGCTGGCAAAACGATTAAGGATATGAATTGTCATAATGGATGATATGTCCAACTCGAAGCGGACTCTTGTGATCATGCTCGACGGAGCGACCGACGATAAGGTCCCGGCGCTTGACTACAAGACCCCGCTCCAGGTGTCCTCGATGAAGTTCATCAACTCGGTCGCGTCTTGCGGCGAGTTAGGGTGCACGGATGCACGCGAGTACACCCATTTCTTCCTCCTGCAATTGTTCTCCGGCAAGCCGCTGGACGTGCCTCGGGGGGTGATCGAGGCGTTCGGGCTTGGTCTCCCTTTGGACGCCAAGCGCATCGCTTACCGAATGACGCCGGCCAAGATCATCAATGGCCGGGTCGAGTGGTACTACAAGGTCTCCTGCGCGGACGAGATCGAGCTGCAGAAAGCGGTCCTGAAGAGCAAGAAGCACATCTCCGGGATGAAGCCGAGCATCCTGTTCTACCAGGGCGGCAAGGCGGTCATGACCGTGGAGAGCGACCGGATCCTGAACCTTCCAAAGCCGCCGAGCCCGGCCGACGTCATGCCCGAGGACCTGCACGAGTTCGGTGCGTTCGCTGAATCTGTGGCAGAGCATACCGGGGGAATAACGATGCTTCCATGGGGCGGCGGGTTCGGAAAGCTCGCCGAAGAGGCCAAGGCGAACGGGAGACACATTCCGCCGATGACCATCATTTCGAAGAGCCCCTCCGCGTTGGGCGTGGCAGCGTTCCTGGGCATCAAGTCAACACGGGTGGCAGGCTTCAAGGAAGGGATCAAGGAAGCGGCCTCTCTGATCAAGCAACAGGATGTCTTCCTACACGTCGAGGAAACGGACGACGTCTCCCACAAGCGCGCTCCGAGGGAAAAGGTAGAGTTGCTCGAGGCGGTGGACAAAGAGCTGATGAGGAACGCCAAATCGTTCTCCAATTGCCGCATCGCCGTCATAGTGGACCATGGCTGCTCTTCCGTCACCGGAGAGCACATCGTGATGAAGGTGCCGTACGCGATATGTGAGCATCTGGTTACCTCCGCTGAAGGAAAGCGATTCTGCGAACAGGAATCCAAAAGCATCCAGCTCGGTGACCTTCTGCCTAAGATCTTCCATGCTTAGACCTGTTCGGACCGAAAGGATGTTCTTTTTTCACCTTCGAAAAAGCATTAAATAGTCTCTGTCCCATACGTTGGATGTATCATCCAACTCCAATCGGAGGTGCTAAGAAATGAGCTTCAAAGTCCCTGAGGACATCCTGATATGCCATGAGGAAGCGAAAGCCAAAGCATTCGTCGAGAAGGTATGGGGGAAGAGACCGACCTTCATTTGTGTAATAGGCAACACAGAAACGGCGAAGATCCCGGGGATCTCGGCCGCAGGTGCGGTACCAGCGATCACCGATTTCACACCCGCAGCCGATATCGAACTTCTGTACTATGGAAGATGCAAATGCATCGACGGCGTACCAGTCACCCCTAACGGGATCCCGACGCCAGCTCTCGTGACGATGAGCGCGATCGGTCTGACCGGGATGCCGTTCTATGCCGCGAACGGCGGCGTGAGAGTAAGACCACACGCTCCATATTTCGAACTGGAAGGATATCCCGGAGAGGACATCAAGACCGGAGCGGCGGTCAGAGACCCGAAGCGGGTGTTCGAGAACGCAATCATTGCCGGAGAAGAGCTGGCCAAGGTCTCCGACTACCTGGTCGTGGGCGAGAGCATTGCCGGCGGGACGACAACGGCATTGGCTGTGTTACTGGCCATGGGCTACAACGCCGACGGAAAGGTAAGCTCGACGCTGCCGGAGAACCCGCATACGCTCAAGTCCGCAATAGCCAAGGAAGGCATATCCAGATCAAAATCGACACCGGAGCAGATGAAGAAGGACGCCATGCTGGCAGTAGCAGCGGTCGGCGACCCGATGATGCCAGCAGCAGCCGGTCTCATCGTCGGCGCGGCGCGCAAGGTCCCGGTGATCTTGGCCGGCGGAACGCAAATGGCGGCCGTCCTGGCCGTCGTGAAGGCGATGGAACCCAAAGCATTGGACAATGTGGCGGTGGGTACGACCCGGTGGATCATCAACGACCCGACCGCAGATCTGGTCGGCATCGTGAAGCAGATCGGTCAAGTGCCGGTACTGGCTGCGAACCTGGACTTCTCCTCCACGAAGCACGAGGGGCTGACGTTCTATGAAAAGGGCCTGGTGAAGGAAGGGGTCGGAGCCGGTGGCATATCCATAGCGGCGTTCTGCCAGAGCAGAGGGGCTATCACCTGCAGGAGCATGTTCGCCGAGATCGAGAAGAACTATGAGAAGATCATGGCACTAGCCAAACACTAGACACACTACTCAGATCTCTCCTCCAAAATCCTTTCCGCCAGGTGGAGGTCGTGGACGGTGTTGATGTTCACGGCGAACTCCTCCTTTTCGGTGACATAGTATCCGCCTGGCAAGAAGTCACCGGTCAGCATCTCAAGACGGTCGACCACGCTGACACCGCAGAAGGTCAACGGTCTACCGTCGATCTCCTCGACGTAGGTGACGATCAGCCCGAACGATTCGATCACCCCTGGTGGCAGCGCCACCGTCAACGACGGCTGTACACGTTCGTCGTACTCGTCGATGAGCGCATCCACTCCCTCAGAGGTTATCAAAGGCATGTCCGAAGGACAGACCAGGACCGCATCCTCTTCGACCATACGCATCGAGCCGTTCAGATCGGCGACGTAGCCGTTCCCAGGCGTGTCGATGATGACCACGTCCCTGCCTTCTAGATGCTTCCTTGTCTGGGGGGCGAGCGGGCTGACCGATACATAGATCCGGTCCAGTCGTTTCGACCTTCCGAGCTCGTCCAGGATCCGGTCTATCATCGGTACGCCGGAGATGAGCACCAGCGGTTTCTCGATTCCGAGCTCGCTGATCCGGCTGCCTTTGCCGCCGGCGGTCACCAGTGCAGCGTGGCTAGGCACCAGACCACCGCCGACACCGTGAGCAGGACGAAGGGCCGGGAGAATTCGTTGGTGGCTCCCAGGACGTCCCCGTTGACGCAGCCGAAACCCTTCATTGCTATCCTTGCCGCGATCGTTCCAACGGCGCAACTCATCGCCAGCGGGGCAACGATCATGAACAATAGCCAATAGATCGAAAGGCCATAATACCAATAGAACCCGAAGCCGACCGGAATGATGAATGCCAGCGAGATCAGCGCAGATATCGCCGCGGTCTTGCCCGAAGCGTTCTTGACGAATATATCGCCCAGACCATCACGGGACGATCCAACAGAAGCGGCGAAGACCATGGCGTTCTTGTTGAGCAGTTCAGCCACGAACGGTCCGAAGAACACCAGTTGCGGCGATAGCTCGCCTAGCGCAACGATGCTCAGCGCGGTGAATATGATCGAATAACCGATACCGCCGGCGCCGGTATGCGAGTCCTTCACCGCCTGCATTTTCTTTTCCTGGTCACCGCTGCATATCATGCCATCGCCGAAGTCGCTCAGCCCGTCGAAATGCAGGAAGCGGTTCAGGGCATGCACCACCAGCAAGGCCAACACGCCCGCCGTCAGTGTCGAGAACACGTGGGACAGGGCCCACATGAGCGACCCCGCGATGAGGCCGTAGAACGCTCCGACCAGCACGATCAGGTAGAACTGTTTGGACAGTCCGACCACTTCCTCTCCCTCGACGTCCAACGGAATCATCGTGAACA
>JBEKDM010000133.1:0-6499 GCA_050014375.1 Methanomassiliicoccales archaeon
CCGTAGTGGTCCATGGGGATGGAGAGCTCCTCGATTGCGTACCTTATCGGCTTCAGCTCGATGTCCCTGAGGTTGGCCATCTCGTTCATTTTCCACTCCAGGACTTCGCGCAGAGCCTTCTTGGTGCCATGCATGTGGCCCTCGGCCACGTATCCGCCCTGTCCGTCCTTCCGGAAGGCATAGGCGATACCGGCGGAGATCATCTCACCCTCGCCGCCTCTCATCTGAGCGAGGACGCAATGTGTAATGGAGCCCATCGGCAGGTCCCTCGCCGCTACCTGCTTCGCGCCTACCGGCAGGACTGAGGAAACGGAGACCAGATTGAGCTCGCCGATCTTAGCCTCTTTTAAGGCCTGGTCGAACGCGTTGAGGTCCGAGACCTTGGAGACGGCGCAGCCTGAAGTGACAAAGAATTTCTTTGGCAGTAAGTTCATATTTCCGATGTAAATTTATTATGGAATTTAAGCGTTTGCATCTATGTAAGAATACGCTATTTCACTTCCAGAAGCATCAGTTCCCTTTCCAGCAGACGGACATCTTTCTGATTGAGCGTCTCGGTGGAGACTGGCAATAGCAACATCCCGTCATTGACGGCGACATTGTCGTTGAGTAATTGAATGAGCTTTAGGATCTTCGGGAAGTTGTTCTGACTGATCAGGTATTCCATCCCTGAGATAAGGACGACCGGCCTAGGCGACGCTTCAAGGAAATTCTTGATCTCGGAATAGATCAGCGGGACATTGGTCGGCTCCCGGGCATACTTCTTCTCCTTCTCGTAGGAGAGCCACAGGTATGGAACGTGGTCAAGGCCCCATCTCTTCCGGACCTTGTCCGGATACTCTCGGGCCACGACCATGCCTTTGTGCCCGTCCGATATCTGGTCAAGGAAGATGTCATAGGCAATCGCCGGGTCGGACACTTCCATGAGATAGGAGTTGCCCGGTTCCAGGAAATGCTTCCTGTCCATCTTCGGACGGACAAGAGCGGGTTCGGGTGAGTGATATGAAGCCGTCGGGGTCAGAACATGAACGCACCTCTCCGCCCCTTCCGACATGCATGATACCTCGTTCGATTCGTACTTCCGGCCGAGCAATGAAGAAACCACGCCGGCCAGGTATCCACGGGTGAAGTCGCAGCGGCGGCCGAACTCCGCTTCCAGCGATTCCTGGAACGTGGCCACGATCTCGTTCTCCGTGATGATGTCGATGTGTATGCGGCTTAGGCCAGTCTCGGACCATATCTGGCCCAGCACTTCTTCGGCCTGCTTCAGGTTGCGGCACTCGATGCCCAAGGTCTTAAGAAGCCCCACCCCCGCCCGGTAACCGTAGCGCTCCATCGTTTCGCCCGATGAAGTGCCTTCAATCAGGTCGAGCTCTTCCCGCAGGTCCTTCAGCGCCGATGCGGGCATGACGAAGAACGGCTTCATGTCTTTGACCATTTCAGCCGCCCACGATCAGTTTGCCGAGCTGCAGGAACGCCTCTTCGACGCCCTCCCCGGTCTTTGCGCTCGTTCTCCTGAAATTCTGACCGATCACCTTGGAAGCAGACGCCATCGATTCCTCGGTGACCATCGGCGGCAGATCACTTTTATTGACCAGCGGGATGACCGGGACCTTCCCGGCCACCCGCGAGAACTCCTGATACCAGAAATTCAGACCGTCCAGGGTCTCCGGCCGGGTGCTGTCGCAAACAATGAAGGCACCGTTTGCCCCGGAAAAATAGGCAGATTGCATGGAGGCGCCGCTCTTCTGACCCAGTATGTCCCAGATCATCATTGTGAGCTCCACGTCCCCAAACGTCATGACCTTCTTTGACACCTTTGCACCGAAGGTTGAAATGTAGTCGTCGCTGAAAACATCCAGAACATATCGTCTAACAAGACTGGTCTTTCCGACAGCACCGTCGCCGATCAGGCAGACCTTCCGGATGACTTGCCTCTTTTTCATGGTCCAGTTCTTGATATCTGCGGTGCTCTATTAAATGATTGGTCGGTACCGCCCGAGAGTGATAATAAGGTCTTGACGCTAAACTCCACAAAAACTTCTTTGCGAGATAATCTGAAAATGACTGGATAACCATCATTTCCGATGGACATGGTAGTTTAGCGTCAGAGCCATAATAAGAGCATATCGCCCTCCGATACTGGAGCGGCAGAACAAGTTCACCCGTATAGGTATGATTCCTCGCCCGGTTTCTTGAGCTGCTTCATGCTCTCCATGGATGTCTTCATCTGCTGTTCGATCGCCTCCGCCTCCTTCATCAGCGGTTGGGGGTCTAGCTTGATCTCTGGAAGCATCTCGCCGATGATCTCGAGGAGCCTCGCTGCGCCCCTGGCATCGGGTAACTCTGCCTTAGCCGGGCCGAGCAGGCACATCACGTCGATGTTCAGCCGGTCGCCTTCCGACAGCAGGACCCCCGAAATGCCTGACACCATGCCCTCCTTCATCCCCGATATCCGGTATGTATCGAGCATTTTCTTCATCCTCTCTGTCGTGCCAACCCCGAAGGTCCTGGTCTCTTGTGGGGTGTCGGATGTATTGACACCCTCCAGGGTCATGATCGTATCGATCCCCTTCTTCTGACACCAGTCCTGTATAATCTCGCTGAGCCTCTTGATCAGGTCGGGCCGGGGCATGAACTCGGACAGGATGACGACGATCTGCTCACACTTCTCGCCGTCCCCATCGCAAATGCGCTTGCCGGCGTAGATACGCACCGGCGGTGAAGGGATCCCGTCATGCAGGATCGTGTATGGAGGGAAATCTTTGGAAACGATCGTCGCGATCCTTTCCAGCTTCATCGTTCTGACGATATAATTGGCGGCGATGGAACTTACCAGCCCGACGCTCGGGAACCCGATGACGGCCATCGAATTGGCGATCTGCGCGTCCTTGTACTCATGGAGGAACATGTCTTCATCCATTTCCTTAACCCGGCGAAAAGATTGGTGCCCAGGGTAATTAATGATTCGCGGGCTTCGATTCTTGTGATGAGAATCCATCGGCAAAGTGATTAACATTGTGCATGTATCTAGGAGGTCGTGGCCCAAGATCATTTGAACCTCACTCATACCCCAGGCGGCATCCCTGTCATTGTCGAGCGCCTGCCATACTTCCGTTCCGTTGCCTTGTCGGTCAACGTCGGTGTAGGCTCCCGAGACGAACCCCAGAGGCTCTGCGGCATCGCCCACCTGCTGGAACATCTGATGTTCAAGGGGACCAGCGAGCGCAGCACCAAGGAGATATCCGAGATCATCGAGGGAGCCGGCGGCGAGCTCAACGGCTATACCAGCAAAGAGCTCACCTCTTTCCACGTTTTCTCGCTGGATGAGACCGCGGAAACGGCTCAGAACATCCTCTCCGACATGATCGTGAACCCGCTCATCGACGAGGAGCATGTGGAGCTGGAACGGAACGTCGTCACCCAGGAGATCAACATGCTGGTGGACGAGCCCGAAGACTATTCACGGGTCCTACTGGATCAGACGATATGGCGCGGCCACCCGATGGCCACCCCAGAGTCGGGTGAGGTCGAATGCATAAAGAGGATCGAGACCTTCGACCTGCGCAGTTTCTTCAGCGAGAACTACCGGCCTCCAAACCTGACGGTGGTGGCCTGCGGTCACGTGGACAAAAAGAAGGTCCTGAGGTGGGCAAGCGAGAGCTTCGACCATCTGCCCCGAGCCAGAAAGGCACCGGAACGGATACCGCCAGTTACCCGTTCTTCGATCAATGTTTTCCCCCGGGAAGGGGACCAGGCCTATGTGGAGATGGGATTCCCCGGCCTGGATGCTAAGAATCAAGATCGGCACGCAGCCTGGCTGGCCTGCGGGGTCATCGGGGCCGGCACCAGTTCGCGATTATATCAGCGCATCCGCGAGGATGAGGGGCTGGTCTATACTATCTACACCTATCCGCAGCTTTACAGCGACTGCGGTCTGATCGAGACGCACTTCTCGACCGAGTCGGAGAAAGCCGAGACGGTCATAAGGCATATAGCCGAGGAACTGAAGCGCATCAAGGAAGATGGTCTTGTGGAAGGCGAGCTGGAGCGGGCCAAGCGCTGGGTGAAGGGCACCCTTGTCAGAAAGCTGGAGAACACCGAGTCACGCATGTACTGGCTAGGCGAGCACTACATGATGACCGGTGAAGTGATGCCGCTCGACCAGATCCTGGAGGATTTCGATCGGGTTACGGCGGACGACGTGGTACGGGTATCGAACGAGCTGTTCAGGCGGAACAAGCTCTGCGTCGTGCTGCACGCCCCGGGCACCCAGGGCAAGCAGATCGCCAAGAACATCAAGACGCTGGACTTCTAAGCCCGATGTTGCCCATTGATCAGGTCCAATACGGTTTGGACCGCCTCGGGTAACGCATCTTCGACCTCCGGGGTCATCGTGTCCCCGACGGTCCACACGTCGTTGACCTCAACGGCGACAAAGAATATCTCCTCGGGCATCTGCTCCGGCATGAGCTTCCGGCCCAGCTCCAACGCTGTTCCCACGTTGACCTCATGCGGGTTTGTTCCATGGATGGTCGCATGGAACGATTCCTCGCCCAGGACCATTACCGTTCCCGGGGCGTGCTGGGTGGTCACGATGGCATCGACCACTATGACCAGATGATAGTCGAGCATCATCTCAATGAGGTCGAGACCGCTGGTGCTGGCCTCCTCAAGGTCGACGTCCTCCAGGGCCATGGTCCTCAGCTGGTCGACGATGCGGAAACCGATGGCATCGTCGGTCACGACCGGGCTTCCGATGCCTAACACTAGTGTTCTTGCCTTCATGCGGCGAATCTGATGGTGGAGCCGCATAAAAATGTTACTTCGCTTCGGTCACCTTTATCCATGTCGGTCCCGATATACCATTGTGAAGCTGGAGCCGAGAGTGGCATTGGAAGTGAACGACGTCGACCTGACCTCACATCAGCTCGAGGTCATCTATGCCATATACCGCAACGGCAGCCAGCGGTCCGCCGCTCGGAGGCTGGGCATTTCCACTCCAGTGTTGAACCGTTACGTTCGGCAGATAGAGGCCAAGACCCATCTGAAACTGGCCGAGAGCACGCCTGCCGGGACGATATTAACTGTCGAGGGGGAGAAGATCGCAAGGGAATACGCCGCGCTCCAGGCGCGCATGGCCAAGTCCACAGCGTTGGTCGTCGGGTGCACAATAATCACCGAGGACCTTCTCCTCTCGTCGCTTTCCAAGGTCGACCCAGAGGGCAAGTTCGATCTGGTGATATCCGACGACCAGAGGAACCTGAAGGACTTCCGCGCCGGGATGATGGACCTGGTCGTTCTCGACGATCCACTCTATGCATTCGAAGAGAGCGAGGCGTTGTTCGATGAGATCGGTTTCGACCGGCTCCTGCATATAGATCGCGGTCCCATCTACCTCCGCTTCCTCTATGGTGCGCAGCGCATCGGTTTCAAGCACCTGGAAATGACCGGCAGGACCTATCGGATAGAAAGGACTGAGCGTTCCTTGGCATCCTTGGTTCGCTCGAACCTGAGCTTCTTCGTGAACGAGAGCCTGGCGGCCAGGAAAGGTTTGAAATTGAAGAGCGACACCGACCCTCGTTTGCTCAGGCATGAAATAATGGCACTCTACCATGAGGAAGGGCCGGACGTCGTCGCGTTACTGCTGGAGTTGAAGAAACAGCGTGCCATCTGATCGAGGTTGTATTACCTAAATAGGTTACACATGTGGGATTTTTCATTCAAGTTTATATACGTCGGCAAGAATCCGGATTAAGGAGATTCCATGTCCAACATAAAAGAGCCGGACCCGGCATTCACCAAGGCAATAATAGACGCAGGCGGAAAGACGCTGGACCTCTGCTATCAATGCGGCACCTGCACGGCCAGCTGCCCATCTGGCACGAAGACATCGTTCAGAACCAGGCAGATCATCAGGAAGGCCCAATTGGGCCTGAAGGACGACATCCTGCCCACCGAAGACCTGTGGCTGTGCACCACTTGTTACTCCTGCGTCGAGAGATGCCCGAGAGAGGTAGAGATCACCGACATCCTGATCATCATGAGGAACATGGCAGTAAAGAAGGGTTACATGGCTGACCAGCACAAGAAGGTCGGCGCTTCACTGATGAAGACTGCTACCACCGTGCCTCTGCCCGATGACATCAAGGCCCTAAGAGCCAAGATGGGCCTGCCGGCAGTACCGCCGATGGCCATCGGGGACCCGAAAGCCCTAGAGGACTTTAGGACCGTCATGCGGAAGACTGGTTTCGACAAGCTTATCGGAGGTGCGTAAATGTCTGGAAAGTTCGGATTCTTCCTCGGCTGCGTTGCGCCGCTGAGGTACCCTGGTATCGAGAAGGCCACTCGTGAAGTGTTCAAGGCCCTGAACTATGAGCTGGTCGAACTGGAGGGAGCCGGTTGCTGCCCCGCGCCCGGTGTCATCCGGTCCTTCGACGATGCCACTTGGCTCGCTCTCGCCGCCCGCAACTTGGCCATCGCCGAGAAGAAGGGTGTC
>JBEKDM010000134.1:0-6335 GCA_050014375.1 Methanomassiliicoccales archaeon
CTTTATCTTCTTGCCCAAGGGCACCAATGTCCTGGCCATCACTTTGTCGTTGTCGTCGTCCATTCCATATCACCCTGCAATGTGCTCAAGGAATCTGACAATCTTTATGCTTCAGACCTGGAACGATCAAAGATCGTCATTGTTCTCACTTCACCTTATTTCCACAGGCTCCGCAGTAGACCGAACCGGTCAACGGCGCGGAGCAATATGGGCAGTATTTTGGTTCCGCCCCGGGGGACGTGCTTGGTTCAGACTCCTTCGGGGCCGGTTCGATTCCCTGCTCGGTCGGCGGTACCGATGCAACCGCCTGGACCGCCGTCGCCGCTGGAATTGCGACTACAGTACTAGTATTGCCGGTCGAAAATGGGGCTTGGAATCTTCCTATGTTCTCCCTGATGATCCCATAGGCTTGTTCCGCAAGGTCAGTGGGCAGCTTGCCCAATTCCATCTTCTCCTCGCTTCGTTTTAGTGCGACCTTTATGGTAGAGCGCAATATCCCCTTGTCCATCGAAACGCCTGCGATGTCCGAGTAGCTATAGTCAGTGAAATCCGTTTTTAATGCCAGGGCATGGGGATGTCGGAGGATTATCCGTTCGTTAGTAATGACCAAGGAGTCGATACTGAACTGAGGGTGGTAGATCTTCTCCTTGATGTATAACTGAACCCTTTTATTCGGGCCTAGAATTCTCGCGATATCTTCTGGAGGGGTATCCATAATCATCGACCAACTTCAATGCCATGCTATTCTGCGATTCTTTTGGCTGCCTTTACGATATATAGTTTATGTCAGGGAATCAGCGGCAACGGAAGGGAATGACCCTAGATTTTCTATTTTCAAACTGCCTTGCCAGTCCGTTCACCTGCGAATGGTCATAATATCCCTAGCAATCAACGGCCAAACCAGGCCTTGGTCTTCCTCGATTGCATAGATATCAGAACATAGATGGCGAATATCAGCCAGAGCAAGGGGATGACAACTGTTCCCCAATGGCTCATGTCCGCATTGTACAGGACTACCACGGCGACCACGAAGTTAAGCAATGAAAGTACGGTCAGGTATAGCCAGATAGGGCGCCACCCATACAAGCAACCAAAACCAAGAATGAAGTTGGCAATGGCTATGACGGTCGTCGTAAGCACTAATGGGCCTTGCTTGAAGGTCTGACCGGACAGGTCGACCAGATTGGCCAGACCAAAACTTCCCAAAACAGGGAATAAAAAGATCAGGCCCGCAAATATAGAAACAACGCCGATGATGGTGATCCGCAATGGCCGCCTCTTCATGTCTCCCATCAATGTCATTATGTCGGAATCAGGTGAGCTACCACTAGATTATGATATTGTATTTTCTTTGAACCTTTCTTCGATGGTCGTCAGCCTAGATCCCGTTCATCGGTAACTGTCGGCACATCAATGACCTGGTCTGACCATTAACGCCCTTCATTACTGGAATGGATTATCTGATGTCAGAGGACGTCCCAGTACATTTCCTGAGGTTCTATTCATCTCTCGAGATTTCATCACCATCAATCCGGTCAGATGGAGGCAAATTCTGTCCCGATTCTTCCGATTTTGACGCTTGACCGAACCTTATCCAGAGCCTATGCATGATCTGCGTCAGATCGAGCCGCGCCACCGAGAACCCGATGATCAGACCGATCATGGTGCCTGCGATCACATCCAAGGGAAAATGCACCCCGATGTAAACTCGGCTTAAGGCTATGAGGGCGGCAACGCCCAGCAGGGGAACATAGTATTTTTTCTCTTTGAAGCACCAGGCGGAGAAGACAGCGAAGGCCCCAGTGGCATGTCCAGATGGGAAGGAATAGTCTTTGGGATAGTAGGCCACATTGATACCGTTAAGTGCCACGAAGGGCCGGGCAAGAACGGTTAGGTCCTTGGTCAATGTAACATACACGACCTCAATGGCGATGGCGATCAGAATGCACAACGCTAGCTCATAATGATGGAGATAGGCCAGGATGACCACGAACAGGAGCCCGAACAATTCGGCCGGCAGCTCGATGAAGGCTACCAAATTCGCCAAGGGATACCAGTAATACTGGTTTAGCCAAAGGAAGAGGTCGATGTTGAACCGTCCCACGCCCTGCAATCCAAGTAAGAGAACGAAAACCGTTGGGGCCAATATCAACCCCACCAGCATTATGAGCAATGTCCTAACGTTCGGTGACAAGGCGCGACCGTATGTTGTGAACGATCTCATCACCGTAGGAAGTCGCATTCGGGCGTTCACTTTCCCTCTGACCGAGTTCTGAACAGTTTAGATCCATTCTTTTCCCACATTTTCACGAATGTTATCGCCGCCAGGGCGCACACTGTTCCCAGGGCAATCCCGACGATGACGTCAATAGGCCAGTGGATATCCAGATAAAGGACGGTCAACACGATCACGGAGAGCAACGCCAGGACCATGATCCTGATACACTTCAATGGCCATACCGCGATCGAGGCGGCCATCAGAGTGAGGGCATGGCCGCTGGGAAAGCTGTTCCCCTTAGGGGACAGATCAAGAGAGATCGGGCCCCAGAACGGATCGGAGAACAGGGGTCCGACGCTGCCAGATGCGGGGTCCAGGCTGGGACGGACCGAAAGAACGGTCAACTTGAACAATACCAGAAGGAGAGATGTCACGGTCAGGCTCAAACAATATCTCTTGAAGATCGCGTTCTCACCCATTGCCAACAGATATAGGGGCAAGGTGATCATGAATATCGCGAAGGCCATATAATAGATCAAGGCGAAGAGGGTCGGGCCGAACGAGGCGGGGATACCTCCCTGGAGCCAGATGGAGATGCCAGGGAATATCTCGGTCTGGGCCGACATCCTCAGAAGATAAGAAGGATTGGGCACGAGCAGGCTGATCATCATATCCAGCGCCATGGCGAATAGAAGCAGGGCCATCCATGGTAGGTTCCCTCTTAGGCCGGCCCGGATGTTAGCCATAGCATCACCCTTGACCGTTACCATGAGGATCAGGGCGCTGATGATGATCGTCATTAACGCCAAGATGATTGATGCAAGTTGCATTATCTTCCTTCCTTGTTGCTAGAACCACGTGTGAGGCCGACCGAGATAATGTTATGCTTTATCATAAGGGCAATTTCCATCCCTTGTCTTTTCCTAATAATCCTCAGAATGGAGGCTCGACTTCATTAGAACAAAGGGCATGCCAGTAGCCATCATTTTCCTTTGAGGTCCCTTCGAATCCAAAGCATATAATATATAAATACAAATATTTAATAAAGGGGATATCGAAGAGGACCTTTCAATGAGGTCAAAGGTAGGAAGACTACTAATCCAAGCCGAACAAATAGAAGTTCCGATCAGGTTGATGGGGTAAGAAAATGAAAGGAAGACTAACAGATGAAGAGAGGTCCAATCTCATCGCCCTCGCCGGATCACTGGTCCCAAAAAAGAATATCCATTCCCTCTGCGTATTCGATCCAAGGGTGGCCGGATATGAAGGAGAGATCTCCGATCGCGACCTGGTCATCATCACCAAGGACTTCGTAGAGAAGGTATCCGGCATGCTTGAGCCGGGGCCGATCAAGCCATCGCCGACCATCATCGATGAGGCGGTCCTGGTCAATGCGGCGAGGCATCCAGCGCTTGACAACAAGGTCATAGCGAAGTTCCTAAACATCTATGAGCCACTGATCAATGAGGAGTTCTTACTGCGTGTGGAGACAGCGTACAAGAAATGGATAATGGCCGAAAAGCTGATCGAGATCCAGGCTGACTATGGTGATTTTTCTTCAACCCTGATACTTCCATATGAATATTTCCTGTTCGACAAGTTACATAAGATGGCCCTGGAAGATCCCGACCTGATCGAAAGTTATGGGTGTATCTATAGCGGCGGCCAAAGGAAAGGGAATTTGGAGTTCGCGCTCCGCGGATTTCGCGATGCAGCAGGATCGCTCGCCTCACAAGGAATAATAACCAATACGGACGGCTCTATCAGGATCCTCAAGGGAAGAAAGCAGCGCAAGAACGCGCTTCGCATGCTATACGAGATACATCCGCGCACGACCGGTGGTGTCGTCAAGAACGGATTACATTCGTTCGCAAGCATGGCGGGGGTAGAGTACAAGTCCAAACCGCTCCCCAAGCTCACGATCAAAGAGAAGGTCCAGTCCACCATCGAGCTAGACCGACCCAACAAATTGCTCCGTCTCGATGAGGGGGTCATCTTCGATGATCCGAGCAAGTCGATCGAAGAGATCGCCCTGATATCCGGGTTCAGCGGAACCTATGCACATGAGGAGGAAAAGAAGGGGGGCCTCATCAACTCCAGCACGCAGCTGAAGGTCTCCAGTGACGGAAGGGAGGCGAAGTTCATCCTCAAACACTTCCCGGAACTGAAGAACGCGAAGTGGGTCCTGCTCAACCTTTGGGCCTTCGCCGCCAAGAGATTCAACATGACCCCGCTCTCAAGGCTCAGCAGAGAGGTCGAAGCGGTCAAACGGCTGCATCAGATCGGGATCAAGACCCACGTCATAACTGGGGTCGTCCTGGACGAAAGAACGTTGGTCTCCGAGTATGCCGAGGGTGTCCCTTTGGACGAATCTGTCAAGGACATTGCAAGCGGCAAAAGCACCGACACCAGCAGCATCGAGAGATATGCCCAGGTCATGGCCAAGATGCACAAGGCCGGCCTGGTATACGGCGACACGAAGCCGGCGAACGCGCTCGTCGGGAAGGACGGGATCTATCTGATAGATCTCGAGCAGGCGGTGGACGGCGGGGACAGGTCATGGGACCTGGCAGAATTCCTTTACTATTCGGCGAAGATCGCGAAACAGGGGGATGGAATGAAACTGGTGGCCGAATCATTCCTGGCCGCATATCGGGACGAGGGCAATGGCCCTGTGGTCGCAAAGGCCCGGAGCATAAGATACATGGCCCCGTTCCTGCCCTTCCTGACCCCCAAGAAGATCAAGGTGGTAAGGAAAGCGCTTGCAAAATACTCCTAGAAGTAGGATCTAGGCGATCGAGCGAACAGTATCAGTCTTTCCCGGCGCCTCTCCGTAGTAGTGCACTTCTCTAGCAGGGTTCTTAGCCCAGTCCTCGAGACCATAACATCGTCAAAGCTCTGGTCAACGCTTCGTACTTGCATACTTACTTTAACATCCGCCTGTCCTAAGATGGTCGGGTTGAAATGCCGCATTCCGACGACAATAGCGATAAGGTACGGTTCGAGGTCCCGGAACCGTTCCGCTTGAAAAGCGAAGGACTTACCGCCGTCGACATGCATTTTCATACCGACCACTCAGACGGACACGCGGCACTGAAACAGGCCATGGCCAAGGCCAAAGGCGCCGGGTTCGGAATCGCCATCACGGACCATAACGTAGTATCCGGTTCGCTGCGCGCCTTCCAGGATAAGGACATATTCATCGTCCCGGGCATGGAGGTGAGCGCGTATGACGGCCCGCACATCCTCACCTATTTCTATTCACCTGGTGACCTGGAGGATTTCTTCAGAAAGCACATCGAGCCGAACCGGCAGAAGGCTCCCTGGCTGGCGACCAAGCTAAGAACGCCGGAGATCCTGGACCGGTCCGAGGATTACAACTGCGTGGTCGTGGCCGCCCACCCCTATGGCTACCTGCTCTTCAACAAGGGGTTGCAGAAGTGCATCGACGGCGAGTACCTTCCGCCCGAGATCACCGACCGGTTCGACGGCTTGGAGGTGATCAACGGCAGCATGACCCACTCCCTGAACGTCAAAGCGATGAAATTGGTCGAAGGAAGGGAACTGTCCTTCACCGGCGGCACCGACGGCCATATGCTCAACGACCTGGGGACGGTGGTGACGTGCGCGCACGCGGAAACACTGGACGAATTCCTCAGCGCCGTGAGGTCACGCCAGAACATGGTGATCGGTCACGAGAAAGGCCCAGTAAAGAAGATCGCTACCGGCGTCATGGTCATGGCCAAGCACAGCCGTTATTTCCTGTCCTCCATGGCCATCAATTACCAGCAGAACGCCCCCCGGCTGAGGCACTACATACACCGGCGCCGGGAACTGCGGAAGAAGGACTCTCCGAAGTGATCAGGCGATCGGGGTATAGAGGCGCGCGACCGCCTCCTTTATTTTGATCCATCTGCTGCGGGAGTTGTATTGCTCCAGTGTCAGCTCCTCGCAGTGATCGGCAACGTCCTTCAGATACTTCTTGCCGATCTCCTGCGCCACCTCGGAATCGTAAATGACCGCGTTGGTCTCGAAGTTCAGCCCGAAGCTGCGCACGTCGAAGTTGGCGCTGCCGACGCTGGCCACCTGATCATCGATGACGCAGATCTTGGCGTGG
>JBEKDM010000135.1:0-6291 GCA_050014375.1 Methanomassiliicoccales archaeon
GGCAGTAAGTGGTCCAGCGAGATGCTGGACCATATCCGGCTGGATATGTATGCGCGGGGCAAGGAGGGAGGGGTCCTGATAATCGATGACACCTTGATCGAGAAGTCCGGGCATTCCATGGAGGGCGCCGGCTGGCTGTTCGATCACAGCCAGGGGCGGAACATCTGGTGCCACGATTATTTGACCACGTTATATAGCAATGGCGAGGACCGGGTGCCGATGCACCTGCTCCAGTACCTCAAGAAGGAGATCTGCTCTCAGTTGGGAAATACATTCAAGACCAAGCTGGAGCTGGCCATCAATCTCATCGACATGGACCTGGCATACGTCCGCCCGAAGGCGGTCGTATTCGACAGCTGGTTCGGTTCTCAGGAACTGATGGGCCACATCCAGTCGAAAGCGTTGCCTTTCATCACCGAAGCGAAAGGCAACCGAGTGATCCAGACCGAGGACGGGCCGGTCCAGGCCCAGGTCCTGCTGACCCAGGTGAGCGGTGACGTTTTCCTGGCCTTCGAAGGTGATGGCCAGTATCGCTATTGCATGGAGAGGGTGACGGAGATCAGGGGCGGCATGACGGTCAAGTTCCTGTTCTTCAAGGAAAAACAGGACAACAAGGATGCGTTGGTCCTCATGACCAACGCCCTGGACATGCCGGTCCAGGACATCCTGCGATATTATAAAATGCGGTGGGACGTTGAGGTATTCTATCGCGACTGCAAGCAATACCTGGGAATGGGTGAGTACCAGGTCAGGAAGATCGACGTAGGAGTTATACACCTCCTTCTGGTCATACTGGCCTACACCATCCTAAAAGGAATTGCCCGCAGTCGGTGCTTTCAAAACATCTTCAAGGGAGCCGACGCGGTCGGCTCCATGTGCGATGCGTTGAAACGGTATGTAGCATTGAAAATGTTCAAGCCCAAAGCGTTTGGATGAAATCTGCAAAAGCCTTGTAAGAAATTGAAAAGGTTTATTTTCTTGGCTAGTTCACCAGCCGCGTTCTTGCATCCTCTCTTCCGGCTTTATGGTCGAGATCTCGATGCCCTTCATCGCCTCGCCCAGGCCCTTGGAGACTTCTGCGATGACCTTCGGGTCGTCGAAGTTGGTGACCGCGTCAACGATGGCTTTCGCCATCTCGGCCGGGTTGTTCGATTTGAATATGCCCGAACCAACGAACACTCCGTCCGTGCCGAGCTGCATCATCAGTGCGGCGTCCGACGGCGTCGCTATCCCACCGGCGGCAAAGTTGATGACCGGCAGTCTTTGCAGTGCCGCGACCTCCTTCACCAGGTAGATGGGCGCCTCGATCTTGCGGGCGACAGCCACCATCTCCGTTTCGTCCTTGCCCCTGAGCTCGCGGATCTGGCCCATGACCATCCTCTGGTGCCTGACGGCCTCGATGACATTTCCGGTGCCGGGTTCGCCCTTGGTCCGGATCATGGCCGCTCCCTCGTCGATGCGCCTAAGCGCCTCGCCCAGGTCCCTGGCCCCACAAACGAATGGAACGGTGAACTTCTTCTTGTCGACGTGGAAGAAAGGGTCGGCTGGCGTAAGCACTTCGGACTCGTCGATCATGTCAACGTTCAGCGTCTCTAGCACCTGCGCTTCTACGAAATGTCCGATGCGGCACTTCGCCATCACTGGAATGGTGACCGCTTCCATGATCTCCTCTATCTTGACCGGGTCGGCCATACGCGCGACCCCGCCCTGCGCCCGTATGTCAGACGGCACGCGCTCGAGTGCCATAACGGCCACTGCTCCCGCGTCCTCGGCGATTCCTGCCTGCTCCGCGTTCGTCACGTCCATGACGACCCCGCCCTGCTGCATCTTCGCGAATCCTCTCTTGACCAGCTCGGTGCCGAAGCGGAGCTTGCTGAGGTCCAATTCGAATACCATTTATCTCACTAAGGCGGCTTAGTATTGGAACCTTATATATGCCTTATTGTCGCTTTTATTCACAATTGTTACATTTGTCCTGGGTCGGACGATTGATATCGACCTGCTCGAGAAAAGGATATAGCCCTCATTCGCATTTGACGGTCCAATGGTCGCCAAAAGGATGAGCAACGTCCCCGAGTCTGGAACGGTTAAGATAGGCAATCTGGTAAGCAGATTGAAGCAAGAAGGGGCGGACATCATCTCTTTCAATATGGGCGAGCCTGATTTTCATACTCCAGCAAACATCACGGAGGCATGTGTGAAAGGCCTCGAGGAACATTTCACACATTATACGCCGTCGGCCGGCATTCCCGAGCTGAGGAAGGCGGTCGCCGACCGGCTGCACAAGAACAATCACATCCCCTGCAAGGAAAAGCACGTGCTCATCACGCCGACCAAGCAGGCGATCTTCATGACCATGCTGGCCATGGTAGAGGAGGGCGACGAGGTCATCGTTCCGGACCCGGAGTGGGGGACATTCGACGCCTGCGCCCGCCTCGCCGGGGCAAAGGTGAAATACGCGACCTTGGACCCTGCCGAACAGTATCGCATGACGCCCGAGAAAGTGATGGAAAATGTGACGTCAAAGACCAAGCTGATAGTCATAAACTCGCCATCAAATCCATGCGGTGCCGTCCTGGAGGAGTCCGATGTGAAGGGCATCGCGGACATCGCCAAGGACCACGATCTGGCCGTCCTCACCGACGAGATATACGAGAGGCTCATCTTCGAAGGAAAGAACCACTCCATTGCTTCGCTCCCAGGGATGTTCGAGCGGACCATCACCATCGGTGGCATGTCCAAGACCTACGCCATGACCGGCTGGCGCCTGGGATGGGCGGTGGCCCCCGACCCCATTTTCAAAGAGTTGAACAAGCTCCAGACCCAGTCCATCACATGCGTAACTTCCTTCGTCCAGTATGCCGGCGTTGAGGCTCTGAACGGACCACAGGACTCGGTGGACGAGATGTTTCGGGAATTCAAGGCCCGAAGGGACCTTATCTATGACCTTATGTCGGAGATCCCGTCGCTCCATTGCGAGAAGCCGAAAGGAGCGTTCTACCTGTTCCCATCGTTTGACCAGAAGATGAGCTCCGAGGACATGGCCACTTACCTGCTGGAGAAAGCGCACGTAGCGGTCACGCCCGGCATAGCGTTCGGACCGGCAGGCGAAGGGAAGATAAGGATATCCTATGCCGTCAGCAGAGACGAGATCGCCGAGGGCATGACCCGAATGAAAAAGGCCCTATCAAATCTCTGAGAATGTCTCAATCCTTGACCAGCATGTTCGGGATCGAGTTCTCGATCGGATAGGTTTTCCCGCACTTGGGGCACTTCAGCTTGCCCTTCACGATCTCCTTGCCCTCCTCTTTCTCCACCGTTATCTCCAGTGGATGCGCCTTGCACGCGGGACAGGCTAATATGTCCAGCAGGTCTCGCTTCATGTTATCAGGATAACATAGGCTAAGCCCTATTTCTTTTTCATCATTGTCCACTGACAGTATTTATTATCCTGGTGCCTCCTCTCCTGCCATATGATGAAGGTTGGCGTCATCGGCGTCGGGGCCATGGGACGGAATCATGCCAGAGTATACTCCGAGATAGCTCACCTTGTGGGTGTTACGGACGCCGTCCCGGGACAGGCAAAGGAGATCGCCGAACGCTTGGGGGTGATCGCCTTCGAGAACGTCGATTCGCTGCTCGACCAGGTCGATGCGGTGAGCGTCTGCACTCCGACGTCGTACCATTTTGATACCGCCATGAAGGCAATATCCAAGGGCAAGCATCTACTGGTGGAGAAGCCCTTCACCGGCGATTCCAAGAAGGCAGCAGAGCTTTGTCTTGCAGCAGAAAGAGAGGGGGTTACAGTAGCATCCGGTTTCATCGAGCGCTGCAACCCGATAGTTACCGTAGCCAAGGAGGCCATGGAGAGTGGCAGGTTCGGCAAGGTGATATCGCTGGCGTCCCGCCGGGTCTCCTCATTCCCATCCAGGATACGGGATGTGGGAGTGATCATGGACCTGGGGATACATGACGTGGACGTCATGAGGCACATCACCTCTTCCAACATTAGGTCCGTTTATGCAGTGGGAGGGATGTTCGCCAATCCCAGCTTTGAGGACTATGCCAACCTGTTGATGGAGTTCGAAAACGGGGCGGTGGGTTTCGTCGAGGTCAATTGGCTCACGCCCATGAAGGTCAGGAAGGTCTCCTTCACATGCTCAGGCGGTTTCGTGCAGATGGACTATACCGACCAAAGCCTGGAGGTCTCGACCTCCAAGGTCGGAAAATTGGATCAGAGCGACATGTTCCGGATCCCGCTGGAATGCGACGTGCGTAGGGTGAGCGTCAGGAAAGAGGAGCCGCTGAAGGCGGAGCTCGAACAGTTCCTGAAGGCGGCCGAATCGGGTGGAGAACCGGCTGCAGGCGGCTCTGACGCGGTGCAGAACCTGAAGGTCTGCGAAGCGGCTCTGGATTCAATGAGGACACACGGCAAATCGATGGTCTGAAGCGGTTTGACGCCATCCTAGCTTATGTCCGCATATTATAAATTGGCCATCGCAATCGTTGTCCCGAGTACCATGAAGACCATCGATCTGCGCAGCGACACGGTCACATTGCCCACGAAGGAAATGCTAGATTCCATATCCAGCGCGGGACTCGGAGACGATGTCGAACGCGAGGATCCGACCGTCAATAAGCTGCAGGAGATCGCTGCCGATATGTTCGGGGCGGAGGATGCCCTGCTCGTTCCGACCGGGACCGGGGGGAACCTGATCGCCATGCTGGCCCATTGCCAACGCGGTGACGAGATCATCCTGGAGCAGGACGCTCACATGTATTATTTCGAGATCGGCGGCATGTCCGCGCTCGTCGGGGCAATTCCAAGGCTCGTCGCGGGGCATCACGGCGTCTTCACGGGCGACCAGGTCCGCGAAACGGTCCGCTGTTCCGATCCACTTCACTATCCTCCGTCTAAATTGGTAGAGATCGAGAACACCCATAACCGTGCCGGCGGCTGCGTCTGGACGCCGCACCAAATAGAGGATGTGGCCAATGCAGCCCACGAGCTGGGCATGAAGGTTCATATCGACGGGGCTCGAATCTTCAACGCGGCGATCGCGTTGGACACCGATGTAAGGGAATTCATGAAGCATGTGGATAGCATGAACTTCTGCCTTTCCAAAGGTCTTGCCGCACCGGTCGGCTCGGTCATGCTGGGTACCAAGGAGTACATCGAGAGCTGCCGCCGCTACCGGAAGATGGTGGGCGGGGGGATGCGGCAGGCCGGGATAATCGCCGCGCCGGGAATTGTCGCCCTGACCAAGATGGTGTCCCGTTTGAAGGACGACCATGTCAATGCCAAGCGGCTGGCGATGGCATTGACCGGGTTTGAGGGCATCGACATCGACATGGAATCGGTGCAGACCAACCTGGTGATCGCGGACATTTCCGGCACCGGGATGAACGCCGACGAATTCGTGGAGAAGTGCCGGCAGAACAGCATCTTGATCTTCTCGTTCGGCCCCCAGAGCGTCAGGTTCGTGACGCACTATGGGATCGGATCGAAGGACATCAACGAGACCGTGTCACGTCTGGAAGCGATGCTCAGATAGAGCCCTTACCGATGCCGAGGTAGACCAGCCCCTTCCGTTCCGCGTCATGCTGGTTGTACAGGTTGCGCCCGTCGACGATTGCTGGTGTGCGCATCAGTCTCTTCACTTTTTGCAGGTCTAGCGTCCGGTATGCGGTGTGGTCGGTCACGAATATGGCACAGTCGGCCCCCATCAGTGCCGTCTCCAGGTTCCTTGTCAGGTCCACCTTGTAAGAGTTCTTGACGAACGGATCGTGCACGATGAGCTCGTAATCGTCCTTCATGTCGTCGATGACCTTGATGGCGGGCGATTCCCTGACATCGTCCGAATCCCTAAGGAAGGCCAGTCCCATCACCGCCACCTTGGGCCTGACCGAGCTGACCTTTGCCTTCAGCATTGCCTCCCTGGCCAATTCTCCTAGGTGGTGGGGCATGGATTCGTTAACTGCCCGGGCGTCCGGTATTACCTTGGCGTTGTTACCGGGCACGCCGCTCAACAAGAGCCAAGAGTCCTTTGGCAGGCAATGGCCACCGACCCCGGAACCGGGGATGTGCATGTCGCGGAACGGGCAGGTGTTGACCAGCCGGCGCACCTCGAAGGCGTCGGCGCCCAGCTTCTCGCAGAGCAGCGCCACCTCGTTCGCGAATGCGATCTGCACGTCCCTATAGGCGTTCTCGGCCGTCTTTGATATCTCCGCCGAAAGCAGATCGGTGGGGTGGATCTCGGCCTGGACGATCCGGGACTAGACATATGCCCC
>JBEKDM010000136.1:0-6226 GCA_050014375.1 Methanomassiliicoccales archaeon
TCTGAACGCGAATAGAAGCTTGTCCGACCAAATCTCGATCAACATCAATACCGGCGGAGGAGTTGAGAAATTGAAAAATAGGTGTCGAGGGAATCCTTACTCGCGAAGGACCCCTTCAACATAGAAGAAAAGGAGAGGGAAAAATGGCGGACGTGACATTGGAATTGATCATCGGATTGCTGATATTGGCCATAGTCGCCGTGATCGTCATCGTGACGAGCGGTGTGAAGATCGTTCAGCCTTACCAGCAGGCAGTGTACATGAGACTGGGCAGTTACGTGAGAATACTCGATCAGGGTATGAATTTCGTAACACCCCTGATAAACACGGTCGTAAAGATCGACCTGAGAACGCAGGTGCTGGACGTACCGAGGCAGGAAGTGATCACCAAGGACAATTCCCCGGTCAACGTGGACGCTGTCATCTATATCAAGGTAATCGACCCGAAGAAAGCGTTCTTCCAGGTCACCGATCATAGGGCAGCCACGATCTATCTCGCCCAGACCACCCTGAGAAGTGTAATCGGTGACATGGAGCTGGATGAGATCCTGTCCAATCGGGAGAAGATCAACCTGCACCTGAGGGACAAGCTGGACGAAGCGACAGACAAATGGGGTGTAAAGGTCGAAGCGGTCGAGATACGTGAGGTCGACCCAGCCCCGAAGGTCAAGCAGGCGATGGAGGAGCAGACCTCGGCGGAAAGGCTGAGGCGTGCCGCGATCCTGAAGGCGGATGGTTCGAAGACCGCCGCTATCCTGAGCGCTGAGGGTGAGAAGAGGGCCAGGATCCTACAGGCCGAAGGTCTACGGCAGGCCAAGGTGCTGGAAGCGGAAGGCGAGAGGCTGGCGATCATCCTGAACGCACAAGGCGAAGGCCAGAAGCTCAGGATACTAAGCGTCGGTGCGGCCTCGCTCGATTCCAAGGCGCTGACCGTTCTGTCGCTCGATACGATGAAGGTCATTGGTAACGGTCAATCGACAAAGATCATATTGCCGTTCGAGGTCTCAAAGCTGATGGAGAACGTCTCTGAGTACCTGGGAGGCGGTATCAAGACCCCGGAACGTTCTATCTCCAACCGTGAGGAGATCGAGATGGCCGTCGGCAAGGCAGACGACATACTAGGACCGATTCCGACACAAGAAGAGCTGAGACAAGACTTCAAGAACATCGAAGAGGCGGTCCAGAAGGATAGGCTCGAAGCAGCAGACGCGATCAAGGAGATGGAAAAGAAGAAGCGTGCAGCAATGATCGCACCGGATGGTTCCGCCTGAACCAAACCCCTTACATCATCTTTTTTTGCTTCTTTCAAGCCAGCATCACCGAACCAGGCACATTTTCCATGCTTAGACTTTTTCCAATAGTCCCTTTTTTATATCACGAGAAACATAGCAAATACTGACCTGCGCGATCAGCGTCGTGTGGTTCAAAAAAGGAATAGGTAATAGTAATGTACGGCGGAAAACCGAGAGGCGGTGGCTATGGGGGACGACCAAAACAGGATGGACCCCGAGAGATGCACAAAGTAAAATGCTCCGACTGCGGAGCCGAGACTGAGGTTCCGTTCAAGCCAACTGAAGGCAGGCCGGTATATTGCAGGGACTGCTATCAAAAGCACAAGCCCGCCAGAAACGACAGGTTCTGAACCTGTCAAATTCCTTCTTTTTTTGATTCGTTATCTCAGAGAAGCTCGTCAGATTCCGGAAATGACCGACCCCGGCATCCTGCTCATGGCGATAATGTTTCAAGATTGCTGCCACGAACTTGCGGCACGAGGTTGCCTTGAGCGTTCCGAAATGACAAATGGCCATCGTGGAATCTGGAGAGTGAATTATAGAGAAGTGGACGGTGCGCGATTTGAACGCGCGGCCTCCTGCTTGCAAAGCAGGCGATCTTCCGGTCTGATCTAACCGCCCAATTAGGGGTCGTAAACATCCTGGCGAATATATAGGTTTCTGAGTTCCAGTCAAACGGATATGCTCAAATCTAGATGAGGAGTCGAGATATTCGAACCGGATGGTAAAGGAATTGGGGCAATCACTTGCAGATCGCGCCGGTGCTGGCACCACTGACCAGCTTGCGGTACTTGGCCAGCATCCCGTCCGGATGTCGGTCAACGACCTCGACCTTATCCAGGCGTTTCTTGATCTCCTTGTCGCTCACGCCGACGAGCTCCAGCTTCCTGGCAGGGATGTCGATCAGGATCCTGTCACCATCCATGACGGCAGCGATCGGTCCCTTGTCGAAAGCTTCGGGGCAAACATGGCCGATGCACGGCCCTCGTGTCGCTCCGGAGAAGCGACCGTCAGTGATGAGCGCCACAGAATCGGACAGCCCCATCCCGGCAATCATGCTTGTTGGCCCAAGCATCTCAGGCATTCCCGGTCCGCCTTTCGGTCCTTCATACCTTATGACGACGACATCACCGGGCACGATCTTTCTTTCTGAGATGGCCTTGCTGACCTCGTCCTCAGAATTGAAACAGCGCGCTGTCCCTTCGAAGCGCATCATCTTCTCGTTGACCGCCGCCTGCTTGACCACGGAACCTTCAGGTGCCAGGTTTCCGAACAGGATCGCGATCCCGCCCTGCTTGTGGAACGGTCTGTCCATCGGTCTGATGCACTCCTCGTCCAATATCCTCGCCTCATCGGCGATCTCATGGACCGATTTGCCCGACACGGTGTCCTCGTTGTACAAGTGGTCCTTTATTCGTTTCATGATGGCTGGAACTCCTCCGGCGCGGTCGAAATCGCCCATGACATACTGCCCGCTCGGCCTGATGCTGGTCAGATGAGGGATCTCCTTGGAGAACTCGTCGAAGGTCTTTAGGCTGATCTTTATGCCAAAATCGTATGCGATGGCTGGAATGTGCAACGCTGTGTTGGTCGAACCGCCTATAGCCATATCGACCCGGATGGCGTTCTTGAACGAGTCCTCGGTAACGATCGACCGAGGCGTCTTGTTCTGACGCGCCAGCTCGACGATCCTCCGTCCGGACTCGCGGGCGATCTCCCTCTTTCTCTTGCTGTCGGCCATGGCGGTCCCGCAACCGACCAATGAAAGACCCAGGGCCTCAGTGAGGCAAGCCATGGTGTTTGCCGTGAACAACCCGGCGCAGCTCCCGGCACCGGGGCAGGCACAGCTCTCGATATGCTCCACGCGTTCCTGGTCTGTTTTGCCAGCCTTGTACTCACCCAAAGCTTCGAACACGCTCTGGAGGTCCAACCTCTCTTGGCCGGACACACCGTGCTCCATCGGTCCACCGGTGACGATGATCGTGGGCAGGTCGCAACGCCCGGACGCCATCAGCATTCCGGGTGTGATCTTATCGCAATTGGTGACGCCGACCCAGCCGTCGAAGCAGTGCGCTTTGACCATCAGCTCGACGCAGTCAGAGACCGTCTCTCTCGATGCCAGCGAGTAACGCATACCTGCATGGCCCATTGCTATTCCGTCGCAAATGCCTGGGACCCCGAAGACGAATGGGACACCGCCAGCCTCTATTATGCCCTGCTTGACCTCCTCGACGAGCTGATTGAGGTGAATGTGACCGGGAATGATGTCATTCTGGGAGTTCGCTATACCGATGAACGGCTTTGAGAAGTCCGCGTCGGTCAGACCAACTGCTCTGAGTAGGCTCCGGCTGGGGGCCTTCTCGATACCCTTGGTGATGATATCGCTGCGCATGCAATCGCCGGCAGAGAATGCAGGAAGGAGTAGATAATCTGTTCACAGGAAGATGTCCTTCGATTCACAATATCAGTATTTTCTCTTCCCGCAACCTAAGGAATAAGGAGGACAGGAAGTCCGAAACTATGTCGTCCCTGCGGTTGATCTCCCGGATCCAGATGCGTACGCTAAGGGTGATCCTTGCATCGGAGATGTCGGCGACGAGCACGCGGGGGCTGAACATCTCGTAGGATATCTTGTTCTCGAAAAGGGCACGCAATCGGTGTAGGCGCATGACCTTCTCTACCTCATGCTTCTCCTGTCCCGGCACATTCGGAAGAATGAACGGGTCTTTATCGGCCACTTCCAAAATGATTTTCTTAACCATCTCCAAATCCACTTCCAAAGATACTGTAAGGCGCAGTGGGACCTCGAAGAAACCTGCCTTCGTGTAATTGATGACCTTGCCACCCACAATATAGGAGTTAGGAACGACGATCAGCTTTCCCTGTGGGTCGAGGAGGATCGTCTTCGTCAAGGTTATGTCCTTGACCCTTGCCGGCTTGGTGTCTGGCGAGCCTCCAATGTCTATCCAGTCCTCGAGCTGGATCTGTCGTTCCAAACCTATCAACATTCCAGCCATCAGGTTCTGCAGTATCTGCTGAGAGGCCAGGGCAATGACAATGCCGACGAGCCCTAACGTGGCGGCGACGGTGGCGAGATCGATCTGCAAAATGTTGGTCATTCCGAAAGATAACCCAGCGGCAATGATCAGGTACTGTATGCCCCGCGCAATCTTTTTCGAGCCGCGCTTGCCGATCCTTGTCTCGAAGGTGTGGCGGAATAGCGCATAGGCGGTTCTGGCAATTGCCAGCGTGACAAGTATCAAAACGATGAAGAAGAATAGGCTCTCTACATTGATACCGAATGCGTCATTGATTGCCATTGGCGATACGATAATATCCAGACATTAATATGATATCGTGCCAACAATGAATAGAAGTGATGGAAGGGATTTGAAATACGATAACTGGAATTGGTTTGAAGCGTTTAGGACCGGAGAACGATCTCGATGTTAACACCATCGGGCACCTGAATTCTCATCAGTTGCCTCAGGGCGCGCTCATCTGCGTCGAGGTCGATCAGTCTCTTGTGGATACGCATCTCCCACCTGTCCCATGTCTCCGAGCCCTCTCCATCCGGGCTCTTCCGGCAAGGGACCTGGAGCCTCTTCGTAGGCAGGGGGATAGGTCCGCGTATAGCGACGCCGGTCCTTTGGGAGATCTGCTTTATCTGTCCACAGACAGAGTCGACCTTCTTTGGGTCCGTGCCGCTCAGTGAAATCCTTGCGCGCTGTGCCATGTGATCATCTCAAAATATAAGAGGAAAGGGAAGGGGTTTACATCTCCTTCTTTTCGACCTCAATGCACATACCGGCGGCGACAGTGGCGCCCATGTCACGGATGGCAAACCTGCCGAGCTGTGGGAAGTCCTTTGCCCTCTCCACAACCATCGGCTTCGTCGGCTCAACCTTGACGATAGCGACATCGCCGGTCTTCAGGAAGGTGGGGTTCTCCTCCTTCACTGCGCCTGTCTTCGGGTCGAGCTTCTTCTGGAGCTCGATGAAGGAACATGCAACCTGGGCAGTGTGGCAGTGGAACACCGGGGTGTATCCGACTGGGATTGCCGTGGGGTGGTTCAGGACGACGATCTGGGCGATGAACGTCTTGGCGACGGTCGGCGGGTTGTCGATCGGGCCTGCTACATCTCCCCTCTTGATGTCGTTCTTGGCGATACCCCTGACGTTGAATCCGACATTGTCTCCGGGTAGTGCCTGGGTCAGCTGCTCGTGATGCATTTCGATGCTCTTCACTTCGCCTACCTTGTTGGACGGCATGAAGATGATCTTCATGTCCGGCTTCAGGGTACCGGTCTCAACACGTCCGACCGGGACGGTTCCGATACCGGTGATGGTATAGACATCCTGGATCGGCAGTCTGAGGGGCAGGTTCGCCTGGGTTGCCGGGACCTTCAGCTTGTTGAGGGCCTCGATCAGGGAGTCTCCCTTGTACCATGGCATCTCTGCGCCCTTCTTGACAATGTTTGCACCGGCGTAAGCGCTGATCGGGATGAACGGCACTTCCTCTATCTTGTAACCGATGTTCTTTAGGAGCGCTGATACCTGCTCCTTGACAGTGTTATATTGCTTCTCATCGTAGGCCGGCTTGGTGGCGTCCATCTTGTTGATGGCGATGATGATCTGCTTGACACCGAGAACCTTGGCCAGGAAGATATGTTCCTTGGTCTGGGCCTGCGGACCGTCAATTCCGGATACGACCACGCAAGCAGCGTCTGCCTGGGAGGTACCGGTGATCATGTTCTTGACGAAGTCCCGGTGACCCGGGGCGTCGATGACGGTGAAGTAGTACTTGTCAGTCATGAACTTCTTGTGAGAAACGTCTATGGTAACACCGCGCTCCCTCTCTTCCTTCAGGTTGTCCATGACCCATGCGAACTCGAAGGTTGCCTTACCTTTCTCTTCCGCGAGTTTCTTGTACTT
>JBEKDM010000137.1:0-6099 GCA_050014375.1 Methanomassiliicoccales archaeon
CCAATGTTCCCGGAAATGAGCGAGGACGAAGTGAAGCTAGTATCGGAAAAGATCAGGACGTTCTATTCGAGGTCGAGGTAAAATGAGACAGTTTCAGGTCGGAGTGCTCGGAGTCGGGTACTGGGGAAGGAAGATCGTTGAGGAATACAGCGCGATTCAGAACGTGAAGGTCCAGGCCGTGTCCGACCTGATGGACAAGAACCTGCAACACTGCAAGGACCGCTATAACGTGCCAGTTCTGGTAAACGATTACCGCGATGTGATCAAGGTTGACAGCATCCAGGCAGTGCACATTTGCCTGCCTAACTCGCTCCATTTCCAGGCCTGCAAGGAAGCGTTGGAGGCGGGAAAGCATGTTTTGGTCGAGAAACCGATCACGCTGTCGAGCAAGGAAGGCAACATCCTTGTGGACCTGGCGGCGGAGAAAGGACTGACACTTTCCGTCGGTCATATCTATCGGTTCAACAACGCGCTGGCCGAGGTCAAACGCCTTATCAGCGAGAACTTCTTCGGTCGTGTCTTCCTTCTTAATCTGACCTGGACGAACCTAGAACCGGTCTTCACCGACCGCGACGTCATCGTCGACCTGGCACCGCACTATTTCGACATCGTGAACTACATGCTCGATGCCTGGCCGGCCAAGATCACCTGCGTCGCCAAGCCCTTCAGGCAGAAGGAAAATCCCGAGGCAACGTACATCAGCTGCGTGATGCCGAACGGGGCCATAGCCCATGCACACCTCAACTGGCTTTCGCCGAAGAAGGTTCGTTCCATCGAACTGGTCGGAGAGAACCGATCGGCCGTTATCGACGCTGTCGGGCAAGAGGTCACCATCTACGAGTCCGGTTATACCTACAAGCTTGGGGTCGAAAGGAACAACACCATCAGGACCGAGCTGCTCCATTTCATCAAGTCCATTTCCGACCCAGAGACCGAGACCAGGAACTCCGGAACCATCGGGGTCAAGACGGTGGAGATGATCGAGCGAGCGAAGGAATCGCTCGCCCTGAGCAGGACGGTTTGAACGGCTGGTCACATGAGCAAGAAAGTCCTGATGCTGCTGTCCAACGAATACCGGCCAGACCCCCGCGTCAGGAAAGAGGCGCTATCGCTGCACGAGGTAGGGCATGACATCACTGTCTTGTGCTGGAACCGTTCTTGGAAAGCCTCGGACAGTCAGGATGATGGGGGCGTCGCGATCGAAAGGGTGCGCGCCGGTAAGGTGGATGGCATGCTGTCGCTTGGTGCGAACATGCCTTTGTTCTTCTTTCGCGCCTATCTCCGCTCCCGCCACCTCGAGTTCGACGCTGTGCACTGCCACGATTATGACACGTTGATGCTCGGAGCGTTCATCGCAAGGTTACGCCATGTACCGATGGTTTACGATTCACACGAATGGTATTCGAAGATGGTGGAGGAGGACCTGCCCGGATTCGTGTGCCGGATGATAGAGCGTGTCGAATCGCTGCTGCTTGCGAACTGCGACGCCGTTATCGCCGCCAACGATGCCATTGCAGACCATCTGAGGTCGTCTGGTGCCACAGAGGTTGCCGTCGTCATGAACTGCATCGACCTGCCCCCGGACGCCGGCCGCGAGGCTTACCAGGAGAAGAGCAGGATCTCCCTATTCTACGGTGGCAGCCTGGAGCCAGGCAGGTCCGTCAATGAGATGCTGGAAGCGGTCAAGGCCGACGGGGACTGCATCCTCAGGATCGCAGGCAATGGACGGCTTGCCGGTGAGGTCACGCGAACGGCGGCGGAATGTGATCGGGTCGTGTTCCTGGGATATATCCCCCAGGAACAGGTCTTGGAGAACGTTTCCCGGTGCGATGCGGTGATCTGCATGATGGAACCAAGCAACGGCAACAACGCGATCGGCACCCCAAACAAGTTGTTCGAGGCAATGGCCTACGGCGTACCGGCGATCGCTACTGAGGGAACGCACAGCGGTGACATGGTCAAGCGCCTTGATTGTGGCTTGGCTGTCGAATATAACACCGAGGGTATGTCATCGGCGATCTCTTGCCTCAAAGACCCTCAGGTACGGAAAAGGATGGGGCGGAACGGAAGAGCGGCGGCGGAGAAGGACTACAACTGGATGACGATGAGGGAAAGGCTGATCGCGGTCTATCGCTCCCTCTCGCAAGTCCGTTGAATCACAGCGGCCCTGCAGAAGATCCCGTGAACGATTATATAGTTAACGAGTGGTTCAAGGAAGGTCTGGAGTACTGCTAAATGAAGAGGCAGGTCACGTCACCCCTAGTCGCTTTCTTGATCTGCCTTCTATTGCTACCCCTAACCAGCCTGGCCACCATTTCCATGGCGGGGGGTGATCCCGGCGCTTCAATGTCGGCGAGCGATGCCGGATCGGGTTCGAGCGAGACTTTCGACATGATCTCCACGGGCACCACCCATTCTTTCAATGATTTCGTTCTTTCGCCAAATTTCAGCACCGACGCGGTGGTCTTGGACGGGAGGCTATGGATCATGTTCCGAGGGAACGACTCCGCAATGGTGGCAAAGTACTCACCCCCCATTCCACAGAATACCTGGAACGTATCGTTTGACGCCTTCACCCCGCGGAATGGCGCAACATATCAGGAGGTAAATTCGACCCAGGGCAAATACGGGATCAGGGCCATGCTGGTCGGCTCCGATGGACGAAATTTATCTGGCATCGAGTTGCTAGTCGGGCCTCAAGATACCGAAGGCGTCCTTAGTTATGATGGTAGCTCAGGGATCTGGACCAAAGAGGTTGCCGGCATTCTGCCTGCATCATCAAACCTCAGCTCGAACCAAGAATCATCCCCAGACCGCTATTCGGTGTCGTTTGCACAAACCTCGACCAACACCCAAGAAATAACGGTGATCCATTCCAGAGCTGGGACGATTTTCACCAAGACCATTAGAACCGATGGTTCAGAAGGCATAACACCATCCCTCCAACTTTTCTCAGATGCTTCGATGGTGTTCATCCAGTCACCGGACGGCCATGACAATTATCCGATCTGCGGTGGGTGGATGCTGGACAATTTCGTTATCCGACCTACAAATTCCCGTTTGGCCGAAGTCCAGCCAAACATCGAGGTTGTTCCCAGAAGTGGCTCACTATGGCTGACCGCCGTGGACCCGTTCGGAAAGACGATTCAGGACGCCACTGTGTCCATCGCAGGAATGCAAGCGACCTACAACAATACCAGTAGCAGATACGAAACATCCTCTCTGCTTCCTGAAGTGAATTGGGCTGTGCCCATGGCTTATTCCATTGCCGTGGATGGAGTAGTCATCAGAGGCATGATCAAGGTAACAACCGTAGCCGACCCGAGTAACGCTTATGTGACGAAATGGTGGAATGGATGGGCCTGGGCAACGGTACTGGGAAGGGACGACTGTTCCGGCCCCCAGACGGTTCTGGACACCTACAAGGGTTTTGACCATCCCCTGACAGCATACGTTTTCACCGACAACCCTTCAGGCAATTCCTCCCAGATACTCCCAACCCAGTCCGAGATAGCCAAGCACGGGCCGCATGATTATTATAACTGGATGAAGAAGAATTGGGACGAATCGGTGGTCTCCTCTAAACAAGGGCAGCAAGCGCTCGTCAAGGCATATGATTTTGCCAGCCGCTGGGACGACCCGGCCTATGTGGGAAATGGCGACACATACATCTCCTTGGCCAATCCAGGGAACACGGCCACCTTCCAGATGGAATATGCCCAATACCTCAATGGAATAAGGATCGAAGGTATATCCTCCGCCCAAGGCAACGGGGCGGCAGGAAATGATTCGCTGATCGGCTCCTGGGGTCTGGAGCAATGGGCAAAGTGGGATCCCATGGACCCCATAGACCTGATGGACGCGAACCGCCAGCTGAGGACCGACACCGCTTCGCTGGACATGCCCACGATAATGTCAATAGCCCTGAGGGGCGGTTTGGCACGTATCTATAGCCATGGCCCGATCGCCCAACCAGACATACTGCACTGGATTTGTGACAATAAGACCGACCCGGCACTGGAGAACTGGAAGGCAACGGATGGGGAGGCAGCCAGCTATTATTATGGTCGCATGACCACAGACGTTCGGGCCGTCCCGGGGGAAACCACGTCCGACGTTAAGGTATACGAAGTGAGCCGCCAGGACCCTAAAGCCGCGGGATATTGGTTAGTGCCGGTAACGGTCGCGGTGCCAGTGGGAAATGCTTCCATCGATAGCGTGGAGATCGTCGGAAGCGAGGCGACCCTAAGCTCGCTCGCCTCTTCCGGATCGACGCTGCGCAACCTTTCGGGCGCCCGGGTGATGGATGTCGGTTATGACCTCCGAGGGGGAGTTCTATATGTTTCCGCTTTCTGGAATGCCAGCTCCGAGCTACGGATACATTTCACGCCGCGCGACCCCACCATATTGAACCGCCCGCAGATTGCCTTACCGATCGGAACGCCTTATCTGTTCAACGCCACCTCCACGAACGGGACCGGGGACGTCGTCTGGACCCTAGTGACCGATGCCCCCTTCCTGTCGATCCAATGGAGCGACCGCACCCACTGCCTCGTAGCCGGGACCCCGAACGCCCTCGGCCTGTACTCGGTCAACATCACAGTGAGCTCGCTTCTCCATTCGGACTCGGTCAATTATACCTTGAACGTGTGGCAGCCTCCGGACCTCGATCCGCCCGTGACCGCCATCTCAGGGGATGTGGGCCATTGGGTTAACCGACCGGCATTGTTCAACCTGACTGCTCAAGACGATGTAAGCGGAGTGAGGACCATCGACTATTCGATCGACGGCGGTCCATGGAAAGAATGGACCAGGTCGATGCAAATCGGCTCCGAGGGTCGTCATATCGTCCGCTACTATTCGGTGGACAATGCTGGCAACATGGAGAGTACGAAGCAGGCGGATGTGCTCATCGATAGACATGCCCCCGAAGCGAGGTTCGACACTTTGGAACACCAACTATTCTTTGGCGGGAAAGTGATGTTGCACTTCAACTCCTGGGACAATTTGAGCGGGATAAGTTCAATCCGCATCCAGGATGAGTCGGAGAACACATATTCGGTCCGGCCTGGTGAAGGGTCCATTGTGCTGGACCACGTGGAAATGGGTAATCGGACCTATGTCCTGGAGGCAAAGGACAACACTGGTAACGCCATGACCACGACCGTCACCGTCGAAGAAAGGTCCGGAGGGACCTTGGTCTGGGACAATGCCTTCCTGATCAACTCAATGGCGCTTTCGCTTGCCGCCGGCTTTCTCTGTTTAGTGGCCGTCTTCTTTGGGCGCAGGGCAAAGAGATAGCGGGCACAGCCTAGACTGGGGCCGAAAGAGTATTATCGTATCTCCACCTTTGTGCCGCTCGGTACAGAATGCTCGCTAGCATTGTTCTGAACGTCATGAACGAGGAGAAGAACATCGCCGACCTCCTCGACAGCCTAGTGGTGCAAGAGGGACCCATCGAGGTCATCGTCGTCGATGCCGCCTCGAAGGACCACACCAGGGACATCGTCAAGTCATATGCCGATAAGTATCCCTTTGTGAAGCTCTACGTCAAGCCAGGAAGGCGGGGTGAGAGCACCAACTATGGTGTATCGCTGGCTAAGGGCGATATCATAATGTTCACCGGAGGTACGTGCATCGCCAACCCGTTCTGGGTAAAGGAGATGCGCGCTTCCGTGGAGGCCGGGGCCAGCGTCGTGGTGGGACGGACCATCAACATCGGGTATCAGCCCTGGGAGAGCTTAGACCGCGTCGAATTGTACCGTAAAGGGAACGATATCTCCTATCCCAGCTGCAATGAGGCGTTCAAGCATGAGGTGTTCGAGAAAGCGGGCGGGTTCGACAACTGGTTCATCACCGCCGAGGACATCGATCTCAACTTGAGGGCAGTGGATGCGGGATTCAACATCGTTTACAATCCGAATGCGGTCATCTATCACCGGACCAAGGCGACCATCTATCGGTTCTTCAAGCAGGCTTTCTGGAACGGGGCAGGGAGGAAGCAACTGACGATGAAGCACGGCAAGCTATGGAGCTCCTACGACCCGCTCAGGATGTTCAGGCAGAAGATGACCATGTGGGCCTTCATCCGGCTGGTCG
>JBEKDM010000138.1:0-6001 GCA_050014375.1 Methanomassiliicoccales archaeon
CCGATATTGTGAGCATAACCGAACCCCTTAGGGAAAACCTTTTCCATGATCCTGACAAGGTCAGAACGCAGGCCCGACTCGTTCTCTATGACGAAAACAGCCGCGGTGGTATGGGGCACGAAGACGCAGGCGATGCCAGCCATAAAGCCGGAATCCTTCAATGTCTCCCTGACCTCCCCGGTCAGATCGACGATTTCGCCTTCTTCCTTCGTTGCAATGTTCAAGACTGTCCGGAACACTCCCATTGATTTCGACCAGGCTAGACGTGGTACGATATAAATAGGTTGAGGTCTCACCCTCGTCTGGATTCATACATGCCTGGGCATGCTGGCTATTCATGTCCTGTTGATTTTCCAGTCAATCCTCTGGGAAGGTTTATCTAACCCACAGATGCATGTCAGCATTGCCATGTCAGACTTTGCATTTCCAGGGTTCCGGCAGCCCAAGGAGGTAGAAAAAATATGGCTGACCTCCGGCTATAGGGTAATGATCATTGCAATAGGGATCGAAAAGGCAGGTTCGCTAAATGAGCTGGGCCGCCAAATGGGATATCGCTCCCGGGTCCATCCCGGCTGGAGCGTTGTCCAGATCCTTCTGGGAAGACAAGCATTCCCCACCGACAGGCTCAAACTTCTGAGCGCATATATCAACCATCCGTTCGATGAGGTGCTCAAGCACCAGACACGCCCCAGGGCGATCACGAAGGAAGGGACGAGGGAAGCGCTTAGGGAGAACAACCTGACCTGCTACATGCCGAAATAACGGTCCAAAGGTATCGAACCCCAAATTCTTTATATTCACCCGATGTTTTTCATTTGTCTGACACACGTCAGACCGAGGGGGATGGGATTGCATTTCAGGCGACGTGCGAACACGAAAGACCAGGCCACCAAATCGCTCATGAAGAGCGGTGTGTACCGACTTTCCGATGAGAGCGAGGAGAAGGAAAAACCGAAGCGATCATGGTTGCTTTCGTCATCATCGGATGACCCTTTCAATTATTGGTCGGCCGTGAAGTACGGCAGTGTCCTGATGTTCTTGCTCTGGTGGATTCCCATTTTCGGGCCCATGATAGCTGGTTACGTGGCCGGAAGACGGGCAGGTACCCCGCTGAAGGGGGTCTTCGCAGTCAGTATACCCCTTGCCATCGTGTTCTTCGTGGCCACCCTGGTCACTATCAAGATAATCCCCACAGTTTGGTTCGGGGTGGACCTTGCCCCGGACGCCATATTCGGCGCATTGGCCAAGGCCATGCCGGTCTTCGGGCCGTTCGCGAACTTCACCACCGGTTATCTGGAATCGTTCATCGGGACGATCCAGAGCAGCGCCGGTGTTCGCCTGGACTTCTATATCCTGGCGATCGCCTTCGCATACATCGGAGGGGCCATGGCCCTGCAGTCGCTGCGGGAGATGGAGTACGTGGTCAAGCATGGAGGGGACCACGGCATGCACGTGCATGTCGGAGATCCCAAATCCAAGGGGAAAAAAGGGCTCTGGATATTTGGCAAGCATGAGGGTAAGGCCAAGGCCAGGGATGCCGATGAAGAGGAAGATGAGCCGCGCCGGGCACCCTCGATCCATTTCAATGACATGAAGGAGAGCTCCGGAGCTAACCGCAGTTTCTCCCATACACCTGCCCGCTCCCGGACCATGGAGAAGGCGATGGAGGAAGATGACGAGGAGGAACCGATCAGGAAACGCCGCCAGAAGGAGTTCGAACGCAACCTGAACAAGGCCAAGCACGATGTCCCTTCCAAGGGCGCACATGCTCAGCACAAGAAACTGGACACGACCAAGAAATCGGAATCGGACGACTTCCGTTTCGTCTAGATTGTGTCAATCGTCCTGGAATGACGGTGGAGAAGAAGAATATAAATATGGAAGTAAATTTCCTGCGAGTTGGCGAAATCTAAATGTTCTGTCCCACATGTAAAGCCCTTGCGTTGCCGAAGAACGGCAAGATCTGGTGCAACAGATGCCAGAAAGAGTACGACGTGACTTCCAACAAGGCTGACACATGCGTCATCAGGGGCAAGGAGAGGGAGCAGATGGTGGTCGAGAACTCGGCGCCTACGTTGCCAAAGGCCAAGGTCGAATGCCCCAAATGCAAGCACAACGAGGCTTTCTGGGTGCTCAGACAGACCAGGGCGGCGGATGAGCCAGAGACCAAGATCTACCGTTGCTGTGAATGCGGTGCCTCCTGGCGCGAGTACGGTTAAGAAAACCGTGACCCATTCCAGGCACGTGTGCGTGTCTGGCGGTGTCGGCTTTTCGAAAGACTAATCGGGGGAATCAAGATTTCTCGCTGCTCGCTTGATATCGGCTGCTTCATGATTTCTCAAAGCAGGTTATTGTTTTCGTGTTCAGGACAAAGTTGTCCAGTCTGATCGTTACCGAATCGACGAGATCTGGTGCTTGCAAAGAAGGAGTGATTCATACCACTACCATACTCATCCATGAAATGGATTCGTGGCATCAATCAGATTACATGCTGGCTACACCCTGCAAAAGATTATTAAACCAAACCTGTTTACTGCATGGAAGGGAGTCTGATGTTCCAAGCCAAGCTAAAGTCCGAGACGCTCAAGGGCGTCGTGGACGTCGTTTCAACGCTCATCGATGAAGCTAAGTTCAAGATCGATGCCAACGGGATGACTTTGAAGGCCGTCGACCCGGCCCATGTGGCCATGATCGACATGGCCGTTGACAAAGGCGCTTTCGAGCAGTTCTCCGCGAATGAGACGGAGATCGGGCTCGACCTCGACAAACTCCGGGAGGTCATCCGTCTGTCCAAGGCCGGGGACATCATCGAGATGAAGCATGACGAAGAGCGCGGAAGGCTAGTCATATCGGTCGGTAACGTCACCAGGCGCATGAGCCTGGTTTCCACCGAGGGAATGGCGGACACCAAGGTGCCGAACCTCAACCTGCCGGCCAAGGTCGCCGTGAACGTGGAGGAGCTGCAACGGGGCATCAAGGCCTCGGAGAGCATCTCGGACCATATCGCGCTGACGGCAACGCCGGAGCAATTCGAGCTGCTGTCCGAAGGTGATACCGACTCGGTCACGCTCAAGCTGCCCAAGGACCTGCTGGTCTCGCTCGACTGCAAGGAGAGCATAAAGTCCCTGTTCCCTATGGACTACTTTGCCAACATGATCCGGGCAATACCTGCCGGAACCGTTGTCGTGATCAACCTGGGTAATGACCTGCCGGTCAAGATAGAATTCGATTTCGCCGGTGGAAAGGGCAAGGTAAAATATTTGCTGGCCCCGCGGATCGAGAACGACTAAAGTGGTCAGAGCTTCAGGCTCTCCACTATCCTGGTCTCTTCCTTCGGGACATGCACCGATATCTCGATCTTGTCCCTGATCCCCGATTTTGCTATCTTCTCCCTTAGCAGTTCGTCTATCTGGAAGATTCCGGCGGAGTTGTTCATAGTGATATCCACGTGGATCGGGATCTCCTTGCCCTCTACCACTCTTACCTTTTCTATGGCCAGGGCAGAAACGGAATGGATATTGATGCTGCCGGCGCGGAATGGCACCCTGGCCCGACCTTTCTCCATATCCAGTGCGTCGGCCACCCTTACCACGCCCGCTTCCAGTGTCAGCGGAAATATCTCCTCATGATGGGAGATCATGGCATGCATGGTCTCGACCATCATTATCGTCCTCTCCGCCTCGTCATAGAGGCCCTCCAGCATCCGTTTGATGATGGGAGGGGCCAGGATAAGGGACATCTCCTCATGGTTCGTCCGGTGGATCGCGTGCCCTATATCGTGAAGCGACGCGGCCAACACCACCACGACCTCGGCATCGGAAATGCCTAGGCCGTAGTTTTTCACAATGTTGGGTTTCATGCCTTTTTCTACTAGGATCTGGAGCATCTTTAGCGCCAGTTTCGAAACGATCTTGATGTGCGTGGGGCCGTGATCGGAATAGCCCATGCGGTCGATGGCAGTGACGTTGGATGCTTTCCAAAGGGTACGAACCTCAACATCGTTGTTGAGCCTCTCCACCACCTGCTCCAGGACCGCATTGCCCCCACACGGGATATCATAACAGTACGCCATCAGGTCAGTATCGGTATGCAAGAGTATTAAATGGAACCCCCAAAGCGGATGATGGCAGGGTGATATCTTGTCATCGGGGAAAGGCGGCGATGCCAATGACGGGGTTGAACGATCCCCTTGACCAACAATTTGTGGGCACAAAAAGTTATTAAATAGAACCGGGCCATTGACCAACCCCCATCCCATCCTTAGAGGTGCTCTTCGTGTCCTCGTACAACGACGATACCATCCTTAATCTAGAGAAAAAAGCCAATGTACTCAGGCGCCACGTCATCCGTATGACGCATGCCGCCGGGTCAGGACATCCTGGAGGATCGCTGTCCTCCGCGGATATAGTGACCGCCCTTTTCTTCGATATAATGAACCATCGGTCCAAGGAGCTCGACTGGCCTGACAGGGACCGTTTTGTGCTGTCAAAAGGACATGCAGCGCCGATCTACTATGCGGCGCTGGCCGAGAGCGGTTACTTCCCGGTTGAAGAACTTAGTACGTTGCGCAAGATGGGGTGCCGATTGCAGGGGCACCCTTGCCGTACCAAGACTCCGGGAGTGGAGATGTCCACCGGTTCGTTGGGCCAGGGCCTGAGCGTAGCCAATGGGATGGCGCTCGCGGCCAAGCTGGATAAGAAGTCCTATCGGGTCTATTGCATATGCGGCGACGGGGAGATGGCCGAGGGACAGATCTGGGAGGCGGCCATGCTGGCGTCTCACTATAAACTTGACAACGTGCTCAACTTCGTGGACCGGAACAAGCTCCAGATCGACGGCACCACCGAGAGCATCATGTCCTTGGAGCCGCTGGTAGACAAGTGGAAGGCTTTCGGATGGAACGTCCTGGAGATCGACGGCCACAACATGAGGCAAATACTCGACGCGGCGAACCGGGCCAAAGAGGCAAAAGGTAGGCCGACGGTCGTCATAGCGCACACCATCAAAGGTAAGGGAGTCTCCTTTATGGAGAACAACCTGGCATTCCACGGGAAATCACCGACCGCAGATGAGATGCGCCGTGCCCTTAGGGAACTGGGGGAAGACCAATGAAGTGGAGCTATAGCAGCCAGAGGAAAGAATACGGCAAGGCGCTGGTGGAACTGGGCCGGTCCCGGGGGGACATCGTCGTGCTCGACGCGGACCTGTCTGGTTCGACACGGACCGCCGATTTCGGCAAGGAGTTCCCGGAACGGTTCTTCAATGTCGGCATCGCAGAGCAGAACATGATAGGTACCGCGGCTGGATTGGCCGCTTCCGGGAAAACTGTGTTCGCCTCGACCTTCGCCGTCTTCGCCACCGGCCGATGCTTCGACCAGATCCGGCAGTCGGTCGCATATCCAAAGATGAATGTCAAGATCGCCGCCACGCACGCCGGTATCAATGTCGGTGGCGACGGTGCTTCGCACCAGACGATGGAGGACATCGCTTTGATGCATACCTTACCCAACATGACCATCGTGGTCCCGGCCGACGCCATGGAGGCGTTCAAGGCGACCAAGGCAGTGGCGGCCAAAGCCGGACCCTGCTATCTAAGAATGGGCCGCGTGGACGTGCCCAACTTCACCGACCTCAACACGCCTTTCGAGATAGGGAAGGCAACGATGCCGAGGGAAGGTTCGGATATCACGCTCATCGGGACCGGACAAATGGTCGCGGCCTGCCTCGAGGCGGCAGAGGTCCTAAAGGCCAAGGATATCTCTGCCAGGGTGATCAACATATCGACAATCAAGCCGCTAGACGAGGAAGCGCTGCACAAGGCGGCCATTGAAACCGGCGGGATTGTGACGGCAGAGGAGCACAATGTGATCTCCGGGCTCGGCTCATATGTAGCATCTTACCTGATAGAGCACCGCCCCGTGCCGATGAAGCGCGTGGGCATGGCCGACGTGTTCGGCGAATCGGGAGAGAGCGACGAGCTCATGGTGAAGTACGGCCTCAC
>JBEKDM010000139.1:0-5861 GCA_050014375.1 Methanomassiliicoccales archaeon
ATTGCCGTGGCCCGTCTGATCGGCAAGGGGGAAGAACGCATGGTGGAAGAGACCGAGGCCAAAGGCGATTCGCTCCGAGTCGAGGGCGGCGAGGAAGGGGAGGAGTAGTCTTCCGTCAACTGGCCGAGGGCCCCCGCCTCCTTCCTTTTATCAGCCAGTATCACGGTCCGAGACCATCGTTCCAAATTATCAACATCGGGGCCCAGCTGGAAAAGGTTTATTACCTAACAGCCGATAAATATCTGAATCCGGCGGGTGCGATAAGTGTTCAGGAATTCCATTCAGGGGCTAGACAAGGTATTCAGGACGGACATCGAGGTCCCTAAAGTAGTACTGATCACCGGACCTCCAGGCTCGATGAAGACCTCCTTCTGTTATTCCATGATGTCGTCCTATCTGGACAAGACCAACGAGTTCGGCCTGTACATCACGCTGGAGGAAACGGCGGACAGCCACATCAAGAACATGAGGTCCCTGAACCTCAAGCTCACATCGAACCTGGAGATCTCCGATTTCACCGACCTGCGCGAGCTGGATGAGATCGTCGAGGTCGATTCACCGACGGATTATCTGCAATTCATCATCCAGACCATCGGCTATTACAAGAAGAAGCATGGTGACCGGTTCACGGTCTTCAGCCTGGACTCGCTCGGGGCGCTGTATTCTTTGATGGACGATGTCAAGGGGATGCGGAAAAAGATGTTCTACTTCTTCAAGACGCTGCGCGACTACAACCTTATGTCGTTCATCGTCATGGAGCGCAACACCGGGACGCCATCCGATCTGCTAGGGAACGAGGGGTTCCTGGTGGATGGCATAATCGAGCTCGGCCTAGATCGGACACGCGGCAAGCTGGTGCGTTACATGCGCGTGGAAAAAATGAGGGCTACGGAGCACTCGATGGAGCGCCACACCATGGAGGTGGGCGACCACGGTCTTACCATACTAGGACCAACATTGGCCTAGCAAAATTGATATGTTGACAATAATAATACATTCCATTCTTGGAAGGGAAACGGGGAATACCGATGTCGGATGATTCAGTACCAATTTGGCAAGTCATAGAAGAGTTCAAGGACAAGATCAAGACCCAAGAGGCCGACCTTAAGAAGCGCCGCGAAGACCTCGACGCGCTGGAGTCCAGACTGCGTTCTGAGGAACGCGCCCTGGCCGAGAAGGAGAGCACTCTCGGGACAAAGGAATCCGACCTCAAGAGGCGTGAGGGAGAACTCGCCCCCCGGGAACACAGGGCGTCCAAACTACAAGACGAGCTGTCCCGGCTGCAGGCCGATCTGCAGGTCAGGGAGGACAACATCCAGATAGGCCGAGAGAACCTGGAAAAGCGGCAGGAGGAGATCACCAAGCAGGAGACCGAGCTGCTCCGGCTGACAGAGCTCACCACCGGCTACGAGAAGCGTCTTCGCGATTCCGGGGACCGCATCTCCAAGGCGGAGGAGCGCCTGCTCGCCGAGGAGTCGAGCATCAAGAAGATGGTCGAGTCCCTGACCGCCAAGAGGGAAGAGCTTCTGGCCAAGATCAAGGTCGTCGAGGAGCAGAGCGATCTCCTGGCCAACAGCAAGAAGATCACCCTGGAGCAGCAGAAGCGCTTCGTGGAATGGGAGCGCACATTGGGAGAGAGGGAGAAGGCCCTCACTCACCGGGAAGCTACCGAAGGTCATCGCGGCGCGCATGCCGCGATCCGTTCCCAGGCCCCACCCGGGCCGGTCTTCGAGGAGGCAAAGCCGGAAGAGATACTGGAAGAGGACAATGCCGCCAAGATGGAGGCCAGCGTCGAGAAGGATGCTCCCGCGATGAAGTCAATCCCGGCCCCGATCGAGGAGCCTGAGGTAGAGCCGGAGGAAGCTCCAGCCGAGGAGGAAGAGGAGCCGGTAGAGGAAGAGAAGCATGAGTTTGAGTGTCCCAACTGCGGCACCATCATCGATTCCAAGTCAGAGCGTTGCTGGGCCTGCGACGCGAAGCTCAAGGACGGCAAGCTGATCGAAGCTCCGAAGAAGAAGGAAACGCGCCGGCCCGAACCGAAGAAGGAAGAGCCCGCCCCGAAACCGAAAGAGGAGCCGGTAGAGGAAGCGAAGCACATCGAGGAAGAACCGGAAGCGAAAGAGGAGCACAAGGAGCAAGAAGAGGAAAAGAAGTCGGAAGTGAAGCGCTCCGTTTCGATACGCAAGATAATCAAGAGGAAGTGAGGTCGGCTTCCCTCCCTATCCTTATTTTTATCCTTCAATTTTCTCTATATGATAATTACATTTTGGCATGAAGGCCGATAAGTGGCTTATCCGGCCCAAACAGGGCCACGACGCTATTAAGTATGATAGAACTACCCATCTATTTATAGCCTCAAACAGTATTTTCCGACCATAATAATGGTCGTCTATCGGGTGGAATAATGAGGTTGGGTGCTGGATTCAATAAGCTGTTTAGCTTTGCTATCGTTTGGTGTATGATAATTTCATCTTTCCTGGGGGTACTGCTGATAGCAGTGCCGGAGGCGGGGGTCACCGCCCAGGGAGAGAACCCAAATGGGGACATCATAGTAGGTACTGGATATTTGAGCAACTTCACGATCCATAACGATGGCGGTAAACATTTTCAAGATAACCTAATCATTAGGGCCGGCGGCATGGTCCAGATCATCAATTCAACGGTGACGTTCTCGTCTTCATATTCAGGGGCCATACCGGTTGGGGCAGGCGTCAAGGCATTGACCCTCACCATCGAGGATGGCGGCAAGTTGATCCTTGACAACTCCACATTGACCACGGACGTCCAGTCAGGTGGTGTCATTCCTGCCCTTGGGGTGGTGGTCAGACATGGTGGCTACTTCGAGTCGCGGACCTCGAACATCGCATTCTCGGGGCACCTGCTGGTCGACGACGCCAAGCTCACCCTGATCAATTCTGTAATATCTGGAATTACACCAAGTTTCAATTCGACCTATTTCCCAACCAAGCTCTTCAGCAGCTCTCCGGTCATGCTTTTCATGTCCAGTGAGGTGACGATGATCGGCTCTAGGATCATCAACATGTATGACAACGGGACGTACAACTCGATGGTCCTGACGCCTTACAACAACAACTACCAGTTCGCTAGGGATACCAGTAGCCGGCAGTTCGTCGACTACTTCCTGGAGAGGGACGTCAACGCGGTGTTCGGCGCAGGCACCACGGTCACCGGTGTTCCACTATCGATGACCATGAACGACACCAAGAACGTTACCGTCCAACCTACCCAGAAGCTATACACGACCGGCTTCGACATGGGCGGCCTGGTGTTCGAGACAGCAGACATCCAAAGCATCTCCCTGCATGTCACCTACATCACCGACACAACATTCCTGGCCGCTGGAACGGCACCGGCGATCTGGTATACTCCTCAGTTCGGCAGCGCGACGGCCAGTTCCATTACCATAACCCCGAACTACCAAGCCAACAATCCTTCCGGGACAAATGTGAACATGACCAAGGATTTCGTCTTGCCGAACATGTCCGCCCAGAGCCTGTCAAAAATGGCACTGAACTTCACTAACTCGAAGACCGGCAATGTGTACATCGACAGGATCTGGGTCACGGTCGACCTGAAGCTGTCGACTTACCGTAACATCACCATCGGCGGGTCAACGAATCTGATCGCGGCCGACTCGTACATACAGCTCAACAACATCAACGAGAACAACGGAACGAACGCGGCAAAAGGCGCCTACCATAAGTTGGTAGCACAAGACCAGTCGATCGCGAACATGTATGGGGTCACGGTCGAGAACAGCACCGGCGGCTATTTTGGCACAAACGTGTTCAAGACAAAGAATTTAGCTAAAGTAATTACCGCTAACGTCACTGCGGATTCAACTGGACAGAACGTCAAAGGACTATATGCCCAGGGCGATAATCTGTGGTATAATGTAACAAATGGACAAACGATGAATATTGTGGGTTACAACTTAGCCGAACTTACTGGCTCGATTAAGAGTTTAACGGTAACTTTCGTGTATCTCACGGATAACGGATATTCGCAGACAAACTATATTCAGTTCTCCGTCGATGGTTCTCCGCTAAAGAACACAAACATAAGGCCTCAAAACAGCATCGGAATAACGACAACTGTTCCTTTCGATCTGTATGCAAATGGTGTTACCTCGATCAGCAAATTGAAGACATTAGCCTTGTCATTTACTAACGTAGGAGGAACGACGGTTCGGTTTGACCGAATGTATTTGGACATGACAATGCAGCCAGAGGTCGCTCTGTACCGCTGGGCGGTCCTAGGTGTCACGGACAACCAATTGGTACCTGTCAGCAATGTTGGAGTAACGTCTACTCTTGGCAATGGGGTCGCAGCGTATTACCTTGACCAAGCCGGAGTGGTAGCAACCCCACCACAGGCCATCCTGAACTACCTTGGCAAGACCGGATCGAACTATAACAGGACCGGATTGACCGGATCTGTCAAAATACCGCTTCTCAGCGACGTTCTGAACAGCTCGAACCTCAGGAACGGTGAGGCATTCGACTACAACCTGGTGTTCAAATTCCGTAATGCTGACGGGTTGTATGTACTGGATGAAAGCAACGGTGGGATATCGACCAACTTTGCACACTTCCCCAACATGGTCAGTAATTCCGATAACAGGATCGTAACGTTCACGACCTTATCCATCGTGTATGGCCCGATCATCCTCTCTGGATCGCAGATCCTGCCCATCAGCGGAAGCGGACTGTACCAGGTCAAGGGAGACATCATAATCAAGGACAACGCCAAATTGATCATAACCTCCGGGACGTTGAAGTTGCTCAACGATTATGCGAACCAGTTCAAGATAACCGTCTCCGGTTCCGGGTCGATCGTGATCAACTCTGGAATGATAACCTCCGACAGATCGATGCGGATATTCCTGACCGACAATGCTGTTCTTTCTGCCAATAACGGGTCAATTCTGCCCGGACTTGTGAATGTCATTATCGATGGTCATTCAAAGGTAACTTTGGCAGACGATAACTTTGTGGCATCGAGCTTCACCGCGCCCTCTTCCTCATCTGGGAACCTGACCGCCACCAACGTCACCTTCCTGACTGGTCTGACCAGTTTCGGAGGGCAGGCAACCGCAATGCTGACCAGCGTGTCTCTGCCTTCAATAGCCTTGCAAGATGAGGCAAAGGCCTGGAGCTACCGGTGGCTGACGATTGCCGTCATGGACGGAACACTGATACATGGCATACCGAATGCGTACGTTGAAGTTGACCGGTCGGCCGGGGCGAAGTATGCAGCGGCTCACACGGGCGTGGACGGAAAAGCCACATTCAGAATATTGTCCGATATGATCGTACCATCCGGCGCGCCGCACTTCGACAACTACCGGGTGAACGCCACATACTGGTTCAACGGTCATGCATACCAGAGCAGCGGAGAGATCAACGGCCGCAGTACCCAGATCGTTCCAGATGCGCTGATCAACAACACCAGGATCGCCAAGAGCGACATCGCGACCAGCGTGATCATACCTGGAGCGTTACCGGAGCTGGACCCGCCCTTCTGGGTGTCCGACCACAGCCCGGCAAGGGGCGTCGTGGTAGGCCTCACCACCAACATAACGAATAACGGTGTGGTCACGGCTTTCAATGTGCTGGTCCGATTCAAGGACCTGGCCACGGACGCAATAATCGCGGATTGGACGATCCCGTCGATCGCACCAGGTGCGCATTCGAACATCACGGTCCTTTGGACGGCAACGTACCCGGTGGGCACTCACACGCTCAACGTGACCATTGACCCGTTCGGAGCCATCCCGCAGCTGAGCCGCGCCAACAACTGGAACCAGACGACCGTTTCGGTCCAAGGTGTCCCTGATC
>JBEKDM010000140.1:0-5677 GCA_050014375.1 Methanomassiliicoccales archaeon
CCGGCATCGCCTGCGTCTTCGTGACCCATACCACCGCGGCGGTTTTCGTCACCGAGAACGAGCCGGGCCTGCGATCTGACCTTGTCAGGAGCATGGAAAGGGTTTTCCCCAAGGTGTTCGGATATGCCCATAACACCGGCGGGGACGGTAATGGCCACTCACACATCAGGGCTTCGACCCTGGGTCAGTCAGTAACCATCCCGTTCTATGATGCCTCACTTGACATCGGAACCTGGCAGAGCATCGTGCTCATGGAGCTGGACAATGGCGGAAGGCCCAGAAATCTGATAATCCAGTTGGTAGGGGAATGAAACTCACAGTCCTAGCATCAACAACCATTAACATCACGCAAGAGACAAAAAGATAAAGAGGTAGAGAAGAATGAAATTAAAGTTCCTAGGCGGTGCAGACGTAGTTGGCAGGCTCGGAATGCTGCTCAACAACAAGGGCGCCAATCTGTTGTTCGAATATGGCATGAAACCGATCAAACCCCCAGAGTACCCGATCCCGGCCCCTCCGCTGGAGACCGCGTTCCTGACGCACTGCCATATCGACCATTCCGGAATGATTCCATGGTTGTGCGGAAAGTACGGTACCAAGGTGCACACCACGCCGTCGACCGTTGCAGTGTGCGAACTGCTCATGAACGACACGCTCAAGGTGGCGGACTCGGAGGGATACCCTCGACCGTTCAATGAGAGCGACATCAAGGCCGCCATGCGGTGCTTCCGACCGATGAAGTTCGGGGACGTTCTGGATGTCGCCGGGTTCGAGGTCGAGTCGCACTCCGCCGGTCATGTGCCGGGTGCGGCCATGTATGAGTTGCGCGGGGACAACACCACCGTTTTCACCGGTGACCTGCATACCTACAACACCAACCTCACCTGGGGGGCGCACCCGGTGAAGTGCGACAATCTGATCATCGAGGCGACCTATGCCGGACGCCTTCACCCAGACCGCAAGAAGGAGGAGCAGAAGCTCATCGAGAAGGTCAAGGAGACCGTGGAAGGCGGTGGCAAGGCCATCATCCCATGCTTCGCTGTCGGTCGTACCCAGGAGGTCATGTTGATCCTCAAGGACCTGAAGTATGACATGTGGGTCGACGGAATGGGCAAGACCGTTAACCGCCTGTACCTGGAGCAACCAGAGTACATCCGTTCGGAACGGGACCTGCGCCATGCCAAAAGGCGTTTCAACGAGGTACGCGGCGCCGCGGCCAGGGAAAAGGCCATGGAAGGCGAGGTCATTGTCACCACCGGAGGCATGCTGGACGGAGGGCCGGTCATCCGGTATCTCCAACAGGAGCGGGACAACCCAAAAAGCGCGGTCCTCATGACCGGCTTCCAGGTGGATGGTTCCAACGGACGCCGGCTGATCGACAATGGCGCCATCGACATCAGGCAGCCGGGTTCCGCACCGGAAGAGGTGCCTGCCTCGATGCGTGTTGCTTGCCAGGTGCAGCAGTTCGATCTGTCGGCACACGCCGACCACAACGAGTTGCTCAAGTTCATCCGCTCCTGCAACCCCGAGAACGTCGTGCTGATGCACTCTGACAACCGTCAGGCATTGGCCAAGGACCTGAAGGACGACTTCAAGGTGCACCTGCCGATGCCTGGTGAGGAGTTCGAGCTGTAGACCGGCAGCTATTTCCATCGGTGGTGCGGTAGTCATGGTCATGCGCATGGAAGACCTGCTAGCCGAGGACGAGGGTTACGGGGACATAACCTCGGACCTACTCATCGGGAACGAAGGCGGGGAGTCGGAGATCGTAGCCAACGAGGACTGCGTCGTTGCCGGCCTGGCTGAGGCCATGGAATTGTTCCGGGGGCTGTCCCTGGACGCCCGGGCCCAGGTCGAAGAGGGCTGTGAGATCAAGAAGGGCACGGTGGTCATGACCATCCACGGACCCCTGAAGGCGATACTTCTGGGAGAGCGCCTCGCTCTCAATTTCATCATGCGCATGTCCGGAATTGCGACCGTCACTTCGAACATCTTGTGGGAGTGCCGCCGCCTGAATAAAAACGTGCGGATAGCGGCGACCAGGAAGACCACTCCCGGTTTCCGGTTCTACGAGAAGAAGGCGGTGACCCTGGGTGGAGGAGATCCGCACCGCAACCGCCTGGACGACATGATATTGATCAAGGATAACCACCTGGTCATCGTCGGGTCGGTGACCGAGGCGGTGAGGAAGGCCAAAGCTTACTCGTTCAGCAAGAAGGTCGAGATCGAGGTCATGGTCCTGGACCAGGCCAAGGAAGCGGCCAAAGCTGGGGCGGACATCATCATGCTCGACAACATGGCCCCCAAGGACGCCGAGGAAGCCTACAACGCGGTCAAGGAGATCGATCCTAGGATCATCGTCGAGGTCTCTGGCGGGATAACGCCGCATAACGCAGCCGAGTATGCAAAGAACGCCGATGTTATTTCGCTCGGTTGGATAACGCATTCGGCGAAAGCGATCCAGTTCTCGCTCAGCATCACCAAGGTTTACCGGTACTGATCAAGGCATCCGGGTCTTGTGATATTTCAGGCCGATCTGCTCAGGTGTGGCACCGAAGGCAAGGGCCAGCAGTTCTGACAAGTAAAGGACTGGCAACCCCTCTTTCTGCCGGATGTCGAATTGGACGAAGCAGAATGGGCATGGTGTGACGATGCAATTAGCACCGTTCGGACGGAACGTGGAAGTGGCGTCTTCCAGCATCCTGGCAGAGACCTTCTCGTCAATCCCGGCGATGCCACCTCCGCAGCATTTCGGCCATTTCTCGCTGACGACCACTTCGGAACCGCACCAGGACGCGATCTTATCCAACACCTTCGGGGCGAAGCTGTCGTCGAGCTTGAGCTTCGTCGATGGCCGCACCATATGGCATCCAGGGTGGGCGGCGAGCTTGAGGCGGTCCTGTGGAGCGCTGACCAATGACCTGACCTTTTCCTCTCCCGCCTCTTTCACGATCTCAGCAAAATGCTTGACCCTAACGTTCCCATGGTAGCGGAGCCCTATCTCCCCGAGGACGTCGTTCACTTTAGCCTTGGTCGATTCGTCCTCCAAGGCTTGCCTGGACTCCTCCAACGACAAGTAGCAGCCGTTGCACAATGAGAGGATGTCACGTCCGCCATTCTCAGAGATCGCCAGCATCCTCGCGGTCACCACCAGCCAAGTGTCCTCGGCAAGCGAACGCAGCCCTATCGGTTCCACGCAGCAGGTCGCACCGGTCATCTGCTCATAGCTGACCCCGAGTTTATCCAGGACGAACAGGGAAGATCGCTCCAGGAACGGAAGCCTGGTTGGGATCAGGCAACCCCGGAAAAGGAAATAGTCATTACTCAAGCTTGAGGCCCCCCAACCGCGTCCTCTTGACCATCAATGACAGCTGCTCCATTGTTTCGGCCGGTATGTTCAGTTCTTCCAGTCCCAGGTCCTTGCGTAGCTTCTTGGTCATGCCGGTGTTCGGGAACGATAGTCCAGAACGGATGAACAGCTTCGCCTCTTCGGCGAAGTGCTTTGGTATGTTGCCACGCGCCGCGGCTTCTCCCCTCAACCATGCGATCGTCTCCGCCGGATCGACGCCCATCTGACATCTCTCCGTGCAAGAATTGCAGACCGCACAGAGCCAAAGGGAGCTATCTTTCTCGAGATCTAGGGATCCTAGGCTGGTTCGGGTCAGGATATCGATCGGACGGATGCCCCCTGCTTTCTCCGAAGGACATATCCCGGAGCAGAGCCCGCATTGCTGGCACTTCCAGATCGGCCTTTCGGCAAGGATGCGATCGAGATCGGCGGTGCCGGCACGGGAGGCTTTCACGGGCCGAACATCGGCGCCGCCGGATTTTACACTTTGCTTTTTATCCGATATCGGACCGGTGTTTTAGAACCCCTTCATGAACCGGGGTAGGTCGTTGCGCATGCTGGCATCATTGTATTTCTTGGCAAGGCGGTAAGCGTCATACATGTTGAATGCCCACAATCCCAGGCTGGCGAGGGTGACTCCGATGAACAGCGGGCTCGAGACCAGGTTGTTGATGGCGTTGAGGTCGTTGTAATCGATGTTCATTGTCAACGCGAAGGATGCAGCGGAGAGACCGACGAATATTATAATGTACACAACGCCGCGTAGTATCTTGCCAACATAGAGTTGGCCGAGTCCGGCGAAGAAGAAGGACAGCACAAGGGCGACGGCCACGCTCTTTCGCGGATATGCTGGCGGGCCATAGGGCTGGGGACCATACTGGTTGGTAGTGTAGGGCTGGTTCGGTTGTTGGTTGAAGGAAAAGCCGCAGGCGGGGCAGAATTGCATTGACTCATCCGATACGGTTTTTCCGCAATTGGGGCAAACCATCATAGTTATCAATAGGGAATCGTCGTGCCATTAATAATCAATGCTGTGTCGTTTCCTCTAGGCCCTCCTGAACTCGATATTCCCCGTTCTTGTCCATGGTGACCCTGATCCTGTCCTAAGCTGACCAATCCAGAAGACGACGATCAACCCTACCATGAGGACCTTAGAAGCTGTCCCGAGATTTTGTTGATCGGAGAAAACGAGTCAAGTCCCTTCAAGAAGCATCAATATGATCATGAGGACCAAAGCCCCATAGTCTTTCTTGCCGTCATAGGCCTGACCGAGCCCAGGGACCAGCTTAGAAAAGCTTAGCGCCTGGTCTTTGACCTTCACCCTCCTTCCGTTCATGACAGAGTATCTGGGGACATCTTCCCATTTAATTATTGGAATAAATCAGATCATTTTCGACTCGTAGGAAATATCGGACCTACCAGCCTTACTGCCGCACATCGCAGGAGACCTGGAAGTCCTCCGTACGCGCGCCGAAATATTTACAGAACGCCATCGGCCTCCCCGAAGAGAAGTCGATCTTACTTTTATTGATGAAAGTATTCCATCGGTCCAACCAAGATAGTGTTTGACAGGAACGCAAGAATCATATCTTCATGATATGCTGAGAGGGGCGATGGACATCGAGAAAGAGAAGTGCCAGGTATGCGGTGGACAGGCTAAGCAGTTCGTTTTCGCAGCGTTCCTTTGCAACAACGAGGACTGCGTGGAAAAGGCCAGGTTGGAACGGGGAGGTCCCGGCGGGCACATGAAGAACAAGCATTCGGCCCCCATAACCAGGATCGAGGACGAGAAATAATAGTTACGGTCCTCGGTTTGCCTTCAAGATCCTGGAAGCTGCAAGTACGTGTAGGTCGATCAGCGCGATCCTTTCTCTTCCCTTGTGCGTACCATATTCTTTCTGCGCGCACGACAGATGGACATAGCACTTGGGACAGGCGGTCACCAGCATTCCTGCTCCGGTCTCCCGTGCTTCCCTGAGCCGTTCCACCTGCCATCTCTTTGTGTCGTCGTCGCAGTTCGCCCAGCAAGGATTCCCGCAACAGGCGGATGACGTGCCGGAGCGCGGCATCTCACTCAGTCCGCCGCATGCTTGGACAACCGCTCTTGGCTCTTCGATCACCTTCGAGAAACGTACCAATTTGCATGGGTCATGATAAGTGAACTTTTCTTCTCCAGGTGATAGCCTCAACTTGCCTTCCAGAACGGCTTGCCCGACCAACTGAGAGAGGTTGACGACCTCCATATCGAAGCCGGGCACCACCCTAGGATATATTTCTTTCAGGGTATGATGGCATTCCGGGCAGAACGTGATCACCCGTCTGGCTCCC
>JBEKDM010000141.1:0-5662 GCA_050014375.1 Methanomassiliicoccales archaeon
CCAGCTGATGCAAGACCAGATCTCCAAGGCCATCGGCAGCGGCGCTCGCCCGTCCGAAGATTCGGAAGAGAACTGAAACAAAGCATTTCCGGGACATCGGTCCCTATCTTTTCATCATTTTTCATCAACCCATTCATGGCTATGGGCGTAACTCGAAACATGGAAATATGCTCTGACCATATCATTCAACATGCTCAAGATGATCGCAGAGAAGCTCAGGCAGGGTAGGAAACTCATCCTGCTTCACGGCAATGCCGACCCGGATGCACTGGGTTGCGGCTATGCGATCGCTCGTTCGTTCCCGGAGGCTGACATATGCGCCCCGGGCGGCCTGGACAGGATCTCCAAGGTCATAGCCATGAAGTTGGACCTCAAGGTCTTTGACTGGGTGGATGTCATGAAGTATGACCAGGTGGTCGTCGTGGACACGTCATCCCCCGAACAGCTGGGAGAGTTTGCCTCGGTGCCGGCCGATTCGATCGTGATCGATCATCATGCCCGGTCGGACCGATGGGGGGTCAGGACATATTATTGCGATGATTCCAAGAAGAGCTGCGCGGAGATAGTCTACCAGCTATTACAGGTCGCCAACGTTAAGGTGAATAGGGATGTCGGCCTGGCGCTGTTGGCCGGTATGCTCACCGACAGCGGACACTTCCGATATTCGAACGGGGCGCTCCTACGGGCGTTCGCGGACCTGATGGAGGAAGCCGGCGTGGAGATCGATGAGGTAACGTCCATGACCGATCTCGAATCAGACGTATCGGAAAGGATCTCTCAGCTGAAAGGAGCCCAGCGCATCCGCTTCGACCGGGTGGGGGATCGGATCGTGGCCATATCCGTCGGCAGCGCTTACGAGAGCTCCGTGTGCAAGGGTATGCTGGCCATTGGTGCGGATGTCGCATTCGTAGGTTCACAAAGGGACGAGCATTTCCGACTGTCCGCCAGGGCCCGGCCCGAGCTGGTAAGGATGGGGTTCCATCTAGGAAAATTGCTGGAAGACATAGGGGTCGAGACGTCAAACGATGGGGGCGGGCACGGTGGTGCCGCCGGTCTGGTCGGAGTAGGTGACGCAGAGGCGATCCTGAACATCTGCATGCAGCGTACGATGGACTTCCTGAGGGAAAAGAAGAGGGGCAGGGATTCCCTAGCCCCTTGAGCTTTCATTTCGGCTTAGATCACCTCAGAGACTTGACCATACTGAGGATCTCCCTGATCTTCTCTAGGTTCTCCGGTTTGTTGACGAAGTAATCCCTCGTCGGCGCCAGTATGCCCGACAAAGATTCGGCGACGGCGTTCTTCAAGTCCATGGCATGAAGCTTACCGCCCAAGTAAGCGGCTTCCAGGTCTGCGTATGAGGCGAATGAGACATTCCCGCCAAACTTTTCCGGGCGTTTGACATCGAGCTTCTCGATATGCTCGAAGAGAACGATCTTGGCGATTGCCAGAACCGGATTGCCATCGGCCTCGGGAGGACAGAACGCCTTACCGATTTTCCTTTTTATATCCTCCGGGAGGTCGTGAATAAGGATGCCGCTGTCCGGGTCGCTCTTGGACATCTTCGAGGCGAGTGGGTCCATACGGTTGCCGCCCTTAAGCCCGGGTAAAAGAGGTGTATGCACCGCCACCGGCTTCTTCAACCCCATCTTTTCCGCACCCTCCCTGGCTAGCATGTGCACTTTGCGCTGGTCCATACCGGCGTAGGCAAGGTCGACCTCTAGCATGAATATGTCAGTGGCCTGCAACAGCGGGTATATGAACTTGGAAGAATCCAGCTCCGCCTCTTCCTCGGTCCTCCCCATGATGGATAGCGCCCTCTTCACCCGGGACAATGATGCGCTCTTCCCGGTCTTGATCACCATTTCCCAATAATCGATATCGTCCATGATGTCGTAGGCCAGAACGAACCTCACTTTATCCCGCGGGACTCCGAGGGCCTCGAAACAATCCTTCATGTACTCGGCGCATACCCGGATGTTCTGGATATTCCCGCCTAGCTTATCGTTAATAAAGGCATGCCAATCGGCGAAGAAAATGATGAACTCGAAGCCCGCATCGACGAAGTTCTTGACCTTCTGGGTGCAGACCATCCAACCGATGTGCACTAAACCGGACGGCTCGAAGCCGATATAACCCCGAGGTGTGGTCTTTGACGCAAGCAAAGCCTTCAGCTCTTCCGGCGTGATGATCTCCTCAGTGTTCCGGGCAATCAGGTTGTACCGCTCGTCTGGTTGCATATTATCACCGCCAAATCGGCGGACGATTATTAAGCATTATTTAACCGGAAACAATTCTGAAAACGGACCGATATCCTCTGGTTCGTTGAGAAACGGAGTTACAGGAGTATGAAATTAGCTGTCTAAGGAATAGATTCCCTTTAGAATCAATACATCCAGATGCTCTATTCAATTTGCCCTCGATGATGCAATATCCGGAGGGCCAGATAGAGCTACTGTGCAATGTGCGACCTGAAGATGCATCTGACGAGCTAATTCGGTTTTTCCGAGATATTTGTCGAGTTTCAAAGACTTTAATTATTAGTTTGTCTATAGACTGCCGCCTTGATAGCCAAGAGCCTGAACAATAAAAGGAAAGGAGCATCTCTGGCAAGTACGGGGACCTCTCCGATCCATGTTCCGTCTCCGGGGCAATGACTATGATGGCCTGGAAGGTCTCGGAATTCGTTCGGCACCATGACAGGCCGCACAATTTCGGACCCAAAGGAAAAGGCAATCAGTTGGAAGGGTGAGGTAACAAATGTCGCCAGCAGTGAAGAAGGAAAAGGTGAAATCGGGCAAGAAGGAAGAATCGATCGAGATGGCCCAGTCCGGAAAGGTGAAGATGGTCGATTTCAAGTTCATCGACCTCCCGGGTACGTGGCAACACGTATCGATCCCGGCGAACCAGTTGAAAGACCAGTTCGAAGAGGGACACGGCTATGATGCTTCGAGCATTCGTGGCTTCGCCCATATCCATGAGAGCGACATGCTGCTCATACCGGATGCCGAGACCGCCGTTCTGGACCCGGTCTGCAAGATTCCGACATTGAGCATCATCTGCGACGTTGCGGAACCGCTCTCGGGGGAGAGGTACAAGCGCGACCCGAGGCATGTCGCCCAGAAGGCAGAGGCCTTCGTCAAGTCGTCTGGAATCGCTGACGCAGCCTACTTCGGACCGGAGCTTGAGTTCTTCATTTTCGACTCGGTCGCATTTGACCAGAACCAGCACTCAGGTTACTACTTCGTTGACTCCGAGGAGGGCATCTGGAACTCTGGAAACATGGACGGGCCGAACATCGCTCACCGGCCAAGGAACAAGGAAGGCTACTTCCCCGTCCCGCCGACCGACTCCCTGCAGGACCTCAGGTCTGAGATGGTCCTCAAGCTCATTGAGACCGGCATCGAGTGTGAGATACACCACCACGAGGTCGCCACCGCTGGACAGGGCGAGATCGGAATGAGGTTCAGCACCCTGACGACCATGGCTGACAAGGTCATGATGTACAAGTACATCCTGAAAAATGTCGCCCATGAGCACGGAAAGACCGTGACCTTCATGCCCAAACCGCTCTTCGGAGACAACGGTACGGGAATGCATGTGCACCAGTCCCTCGGGAAGAAGGGCGAGAACTTGTTCTACGACGCAAAGGGATATGCCCAGCTCTCCCAGACGGCGATGTACTACATCGGAGGACTGCTGGCCCACTCATCCGCACTGCTGGCACTGACATCCCCGTCGACCAACTCGTACCGCCGGTTGGTTCCGGGATACGAAGCGCCGGTCAACCTGGTGTATTCCGCAAGGAACAGGAGCGCGGCGATCCGCGTTCCGGTCTGCCAGAAGAGTCCCAAGGCCAAGAGGATCGAGTACCGGCCCCCAGACGCGACCTGCAACCCGTACCTGGCGTTCTCCGCCATGCTCATGGCCGGTCTGGACGGTATCAAGAGGAAGATCGACCCGGGCGAACCGCACGACATGGACCTGTTCGAGCTCTCCAAGGAAGAGGCGAAGGACATCAAGACCGTGCCGGGAAGCCTGGAGCAGGCTCTGAACAACCTCGAGGCGGACCACGATTTCCTGCTGCGCGGGGACGTGTTCACCAAGGACATGGTCGAGACCTGGCTCGATTACAAGCGGACCAGGGAGAACGATCTGGTCAGGCTCAGGCCGCACCCGTATGAGTACTTCCTGTACTACGACTGCTAGTCGTACAGCAGAAGGACCAAAACTCTTTCCCCTTACCCTTTCTTTTTTGACCATTCTCATGAGCTTAGGAAAACGCAAACCGATATTGGCGATATTCTGTGATCGACCGGTGCGGTCAGGGGTGTCGAATTCATGGGACGTTGAGTTCTAACTTAAGAGGAGCCATGGACAACTAGTTTTGGCGGCCCCTGGAAGAGAGACCGTTCTTGAAAGTAATGGCGCTTCTTCGTGCGCCGTCGGGATTATCAACTCCTTTGCTTATCTCTTCGCATTCCCAGCATTCAATCTAATCTATGGTTTGTGGAAAGGATCCCTTCGGAGTGAGATGCAATGGATGAATATCACACGGTCATAGTGGGGGCTGGTCCGGCCGGTTCCTCGGTCGCTTCTACTCTCCAACCGAGGCTGGCCAAGGATCAACGGGTCCTTTTGCTGGAACGTCTCCCACAGGACAAGTTCGACCGGTATCACCGGATGTGCGGGGAGGGTATCAGCCATGCCGGCCTCAAAGAAGCGGGATGCCTGGACCGCAAGTTCATCGTCGACATCATCACCCGGGCGGAGGAGCATTGGCCAGGCGACATCACTATAGAGACAAGGCTCAAGGGATACATCATCGACCGGACATTGGTACTTAAAGAACTGAGGAAGAGGTTCGAAGACCATGGTGGCATTGTCTCCCGGGAGACCGTCATATCCATCAGGAGATCAGGGCATGGTTTTGTACTTGGGACGATGTCCGGCGATGAGGTGAAATGCAAGTACCTGGTCGGAGCCGACGGAGCCCAATCGCTGGTCAGGAAAGAAATGTTCCCGGACCAAGAGATCACTAAGATCTGGGCCGTCCAGGCGGTTCTGGATGTGAAACCGGAGAAAGGGATCATTCACTTCCATTATGATCACCGATATGGCGGTGGTTATCGTTGGGAGTTTCCCAACGGGAACATGAGCCGCATTGGGTTCCCACGGGGTACCGACGTTCTCCCCGACAACGCGGTCGAGGTGCATGAACGCGCCGTACCGATCGGGTCGCTGGACTCGCTCGTCTCGGGCAATGCATGCATCGTCGGGGATGCGGCGGCCATGGTCAACCCGGTTTCGTTCGGGGGCATCAGGACAGCACTGGTCTCTGGCAGGATGGTGGCGGATGCCATTGCCAAAATGAACCTGGGACAGTACGAGATCTCGTGGAAGCGTTCCGGTTTCGCAAACCCCATCTTCATGGCCAGCTATCGTGCCTTGGCCTCGATGTCGAACGATGATATGACAAGATCGATCCGGCCTTACAAGGGCGGATTGACCGCATTCAACCATGCTAAAGCGATCCTCAAATATCCAGAGTACCGAGTGCTGTACCGTTCGTATGGCCTTTCACTGAGATATGGGTGGTAGTCCAGCTGGTATTTTGCATCTGCTGTCGACAAAGGCGGACAGGCGATGGTCATGGAACCTTGTT
>JBEKDM010000142.1:0-5654 GCA_050014375.1 Methanomassiliicoccales archaeon
AGACCTACCTGGAGGACTCGGACGGGTACTTCATCCGGGCGTTGGCGGGGCACAAGGTGCATCTGCCGGTCCAGACCTGCCTGATGGTCAAGAGCAAGGATGCTGCGCAGACCGTCCATAACATCATCATCGCCGAGGAGGGTTCGGAGCTCGAGGTCCTCACTGGATGCTCGACCAGCAAGGGCATCGAGCGCGCCCTTCACCTGGGGATATCCGAGTTCTACATCAAGAAAGGGGCCAAGCTGACGTTCACCATGATCCACAACTGGGCGGAGAACATCGGTGTGCGGCCGCGCACGGTCATCCTGCAGGAGGAGAACTCCACCTACATCTCCAACTATGTCTCGTTGCGACCGGTCAAGACCATCCAGGCCTACCCTACTACCAGGATGGACGGAGCAGGATCAGTGGCCCGGTTCAGCACGGTCGCCATCGGTCACCCAGGCAGCGAACTTGACCTTGGCGGAAGGGCGCTGATGAACGCACCAAACACCAGGTGCGAGATCGTCTCCAGGACCGTCTCCACGGGTGGGAAGATCATATCCCGGGGTCAGCTCATAGGCAAGGCGCCTGGCATCAAGGCACACCTCGAATGCAAAGGACTGATCCTTCACGATAAGGGCATCCAGATCGCCATTCCCGAGCTCGAAGCATACGTTCCCGACGTGGAGATGACGCATGAAGCGGCCGTCGGCAAGATCGCCCAGGATCAGATCGAATACCTGATGTCCCGCGGTCTCACCGAAGATGAGGCGATCGGCATGATCGTGAGGGGCTTCCTCGACGTGAGCATCATGGGCCTGCCGGACCAGCTCAAGGCGGAGATCGACGCTACGATGCAGCAGGCGGATATCGGCAAGATGTAAGTGGACGGGCGATCGCCCACATTTCCATCTTTTTACGATAATCGAAGATTATTCTAGACAAAACGAAGCTTATTTCGTTCGGCGACCGATAGTCCTTCAAAAGCTTTATTTCGCACCCGTTTATTACTGTATGGGGTTAAGTTTGGTGGGGGATACCTACGAATTGGATATGGACAATGCGATACTAGATGCGATTGGACGCCTTAACAAGCAGGACAAGGCGGAAGTCGCTCATTTTATCATTGATCCAGTGGTGCTGTTCATATTGGGTGCGACATCGCGGAAATGTTTGACCGTCAGCGAGATGGCACCCTCCATCAACCTGCCGATAGCCACCTGCTATAAGTTGGTCTACCAGTTGGAATCCTTCGGTCTGATGTCGAAGGTGGGCGTATCGAGAACATCTGGAAGGGGCAAGGCCTCGACCTACACGTCGATCCTGAAGTCATTGAACCTGGAGCTCAAGAACGGCTCCATCCTGATGACAGTCACATGGAAGAACAACCTTCGCGAGACATTCCGGCGCGAACTGAACACCGAGCCGACGAACACCGCGTTCTCGCTCCTGGTCAGCCCGCTGGACCTGACGATCGCGGAAGATTACGCCGATTCACGCTACCGCGGTTACCTGACCCAACCGGTCAAGAAAGTCGGAGCGATCGAGTAAAGCAATACTGATATTGCAGCCGCTTTGTTCCTTCGATCTCGTGTTGAAGAACAAAAAAAGGCATTTGGCCCGGGACGCTGCATCGCCTCTCCTTTCACACTTCAATGAGGTCCAGTGCCTCATCCCCGGAGACGAACCCCGTCAGCCTCAGCCTTTCAGATCTGGGCTTACCAGTCCTTTCGTCCACGGCGTCGCATCCTCCGTTTATGATCGCCGTGACCAGCCTTCCTTTCGCCACTTTGCTACCCTTCATGTCCGGTGCATCCAAGATCCCAAGTCGGATAATCTCACCCATGACCGCCGGTGAGGTATAGGGGATTTCGTTTTCGCGTAATCCCACCTTCTTGATCACCTGTAACAGATATCTTGCCTCCGAAATGAGGTGTGCCTTCCTGGCCATTATCCGGGGGTCCTCCTCTGGCAAGAACAAACCGTCTATCGCCTTCTCTATGGCCCCCCGCACGATCTCACAACTCTCTATGATGACATCAGGGGTCGCCACATTGTTAGCTTCACTAAATCCGACGACATGGATTATGTGCGGCTTAAGGACCATGGCGTTGTACACCGACACCGCCAGCTGCCCTTTGGCTATGTTGGGTCGGGTGGAAAACGAGTTCAATCCGGAACGGACCATCCTGATGATGTGGAAATCTTTATCCTCAAGCGTTGATACCAACTCCAGCTTTGCCAGCATCTTGGCCTGGTCCATGATCGGCGACATGCCGCGAGGGGTCTCGAACATGAACTGGCAAATATAGTCCCTGACACCTAACGCTTTTGCGTTATAGGCACACAGATAGGCCACCGCCAATTCGATCGTGTCTCCCGAAGAACGAAGCGACCATTGATGGGAATCGGTGACTTCGATGGGTATGCCCCTGGTCGCGTGCCATGCGATGACCTTCTGGTTCTCCTCCATGGCGGTTTCCAGGGTTCTATTTGAACGCCCGTCCAACTCGCTGTACCAGGCAAGCGGGATGGCCCCCCAGACATTCCTGATCGTGTCATGTAACATCTCGGCCCATCTTTCCAGGTCCCTCGTACCGCTATAGCAGCGAAGCAGCGGATGGTTGCCCTTGCGAGTTATCGAATACAATCTCTGAAGGTCCTCGACGTTTCGTAATGGAACTCCGCCCGCACCATCCAAATCCATCCTGATCTCATCTGGCCTGAAGAAGCTCTCTTGAGCATTCTGATCGGGAGCGATCGACAAGATGTCCACCGCTCCTTCCTCTGCCAGTTTCCCCGCTCCTTCTATCGTGTCCCCAAGCGATGCCATCCCGAAATGATGTCTGATCAGCGGGTATGGATACGATTCCTGGATCCGCTCCGAGAGATTGTTGGCAAGAGACCGAACCGATTTCTTGGAGTCTCCGCTTTCGAATATGGAGATGACTTCCTCTCGCGGCTCACCGCCGACGAATACCTTCTCGAAAATCGCCGAACTCTTAGCGATGTCTGCCACCGGAGGCGTCCCTCCAAAAAGCCAGCGACGCTTCCCCCGTCCCCCATCCCTTTCGATCTCCTGCCGAAGGTCATTCATTAGGAGACCAGCAGACTGAGGATCAAGGCGATAGCTTAGGATAACCATCGCCGGGTCCCATTCTATCACCTCGTTCACGAGCCTTCGATTCGTTATGCACGTTCCGAGAAATCGAACCTCGTTCCCATAGGATTTGGCCACCCTCATGAATGACTGGATACCTGCAACATGTATACATTTCCCCATCGTCGCACCTAATATCTTCACCTATGCACCCCCTTTAAGGCCACCATCCTGATCTGTTTGATACTCATTCCTCCTAATCCGATCTTCTCGACCGTTCTTCCGAGTGACATGTAATCCTGGGCATGTATCAGCGAGGCGAGATGTACCATTGATTCCATGGTGGGGGTCTTTATGCCTGTTAGATGGCCAAGCGATACCATCGGTACCAAGCTCATAGGGACATCCTCGAACAAATAACGATGGACCAGTGAGCTGGGGGCCCTAACTCCCTTATATCCAGGCGTAGACTGGATGGCCTCATAGAGGGTCCTTCCATATGAGTTGTACGCTAGATAGAGCCATTCTCGGGCAGTATGACAATGGACTCCCAGGGCGGTCCCCAGGGCGACCCTCTCGGCATCTGCGCATTCGAGGACGGCCGCAGTCGAAGGGGTCACACCTTCCAAATAGTATTCGAAGTCGCCATGGGTCGATTCGATCCGAGCTGCGTTCAATAATGTGAGCGTTGGATGGAAGATTGCTCCGATATTATCGAGGCTGGTCTCGAGGACGTTCGTGGCAGCGACGAATTGAGGAAAAGCATCATGGATTCGGGCCAACGCATCTGGTGTCCTGTAGGCAGGGATGGCGGCCAATGGGACGGAGTTCTTGATCTGCATTATTCGCGCCTTGTTGGTTTCCACCCTGCGGGATACATACAAGAACGTCTGCGTTTCCGCGACCAAAGGGCGCTGTTTCTTCCCCTTGTCTTTCAACACTGACATGAACTCTATCGCCCCAAAGGTTCTGCCTGGGTTGAGAATGACCAGATGATCCTTCTTAAGGTATGGTGCGAACCTTTCCGCAATCTCCCTGTGTCCGGAGGCAGGTATGACGACCATGACGACATCCACGTCTTTGACCGCTTCCTTGACATCGGAGGTCGCACAGGTCACTTCTCCAACCCCCTTGACCACACCCTCGACCTCGATTCCTTTCCGGTCAATGATATGGTCTATCTTCTCCCTTGACCGGTTCCAAATCGTGGTCTCGAAACCCATAATGGCAAGATGACCTGCCATTGCCAGACCGCCGTGTCCCGCCCCTAGAACCGCAATCCTGGGACGTCTTCCTGGTTGATCGGTATCGGCACCCATGGTCGCTCCGATTTCATCTGATCTGTTACAATAAATGAATAATGATGAATAACTATTAAGTATTTCTGAACTCATATTCCCCCAGTAGATACTGGATGGCGTCATTAACATGGAAAAATCACTGGATGGCAATCTAGTTGATTGGGTTCTTCAATCGGATAGGCGTCTCCTGACGCTCAAATGCTTCTCCTTCAAGCAGATGATGAGTGTTTCCGAGATCGCTGAGAAGACCAATAGGTCGGTTCAAAACATCTCCACGGCACTGAAAGAGTTGTCTGAGAAAGACATAGTAAGACCTGTGCTCCCAGAGCAGAGAACTTGGAAGAAATACGGGATCACACCTTTGGGAAAATCGATACTCCTTAATGTTGAGAGGATGCTAAGTTCGGGTTTGTTCGAACAGCTGGCAGACGAAATGACCTACAAATTGGTCAGAGATGCCTATCGTTTGGTCGTGAAAGATCCCATAATCGTAGATGAGGAGGACAATATATCGGAGGTCATCGAGCTGATACTCTCGGAACCTCGCACGAGAAGTGCATATGTGGTCGATGAGGACAGGAAGCTCATCGGAATGGTCGGTTTAAGGCAACTGCTACAAGCAATCGGCGTCAGCATATCGATCTCCCAATCTATGGATGGTCAAAAAAACCTACTCGATAGCAAGGTCGACTTCTCAATAAAGGACAGGATGTTCGTTCCCCAAATGGTCCATGAGGAGGATTCCTTGCTCGAGGCACTGGAAATGATGATATCAAATGAAATGGAGGACCTTCCCGTGGTCGACGGGAACGATGTCCTGATCGGCGAGCTGAACGGCTTTGAAGTATTGCTGATGGGTAGAGATCTCATGAAAGGAATGAACAACCCCAGAGAGGGAGGGTGGGCGTCATCGTCGCATCCATCGGTCTGAACAGGACGGTTATTTCATAAGGTATGTTCTCGGTTGTCGTTTCATCTCCATGGCCATGACCATCATCGTCCCGCCTCCGCTGACCTGGGCATTCCGTGAAAAATCCATGTAAATTGCCACGGTGAAATCAGGCAAATGAGGATTCCAGGCCCGATGCCTGAGATCTCCGGTTCAGATATGAACGATAGGACCTATGGACGACAGGACTTGCCCTCCTTCATTTTCCTATTCACCTTCCATAATTCGTAATGACAGAGAACCTCAAACTGGATCGAACTGCCCAACACGATGGTCATGTATTCGAGTAAGAATGTACCTCCGCGCGTCTCATCCAGTTCAT
>JBEKDM010000143.1:0-5650 GCA_050014375.1 Methanomassiliicoccales archaeon
GCATCTATTCCGGCGGCGGACGCTATCTCTCCCATGGTGAGCATCAATGTCACGATGGCCACGATCCACAGAACTGATCCGATATAGTCCATCCTCAGATGTTCAACGACCTTGTCGTGCAGCCTGAGGGTCCTCAGCGCCAGGGCGACGGCGAAGACACCGACCGGGACGTTGATCCAGAAGATGTATTGCCAGCCCAACCCGGCGACTATGAAACCTCCGATCGCCGGTCCTGCCAACATCGCCACCGCCACTGCCGAGCCGAGGAGCCCCATGACCTTCCCCCGGTCCTCGTGACGGAACACCTGGAACAGGATAGCCGCCGCGATGCAGAACAGCATCGCCGCCCCCATTCCCTGGACCATCCGGAACAGTATCAATAGCTCCAATGAGCTGGCTATCCCGCATATCAGCGAAGAGATGGTGAATAGAATAAGCCCGGCGATGAACATCTTCGCCTTGCCAGTTTTCTCCGCCACTTTACCGAAGATGATGATGAACGCGGTCTCGATGACCGGATAGGTGATCACGACCCATTGCGAGTCCTCTACTCCAACGTGGAAATAGGATGTGATGTTGGGCAGGGCGATGGTGACGACGACCCCATCGAGCACTGACATGAACACACCGGCTAGAACAACGACCAGAATGAGGTACCTGTCCTTCCTGCCCTCGTCGCTTTCCGGCGTGCCAGCCATCGTTTGACCTTAGGGTATCACGGTGACCGTTCTGTTAAACCTTATGTCGATGTGTCACGCCTCATCTCTCGAGCGTGAAGGGACCAAGCCAGTTGGATGTATTGACCAAACAAATAAGATTAAAATATTGTCGCTTGCGTTGCGCATCTTGGTGAAATAATGGTCTGTTTGACACAGCTAGCCGACATATCGGCCCCGGAGATCAAGAAGGTAAACGCCCTCGAGAAGGAACTCGGAGTGGTTCTCATCGCCTACAAGCCCTTGGAGTTCGCGGACCTATCTGCAAGCCAGATCAAGGAGCTTCAGAAGATCGAGAAGGACATCGGCGCCACGGTCATTGCCTACCGCTAAATGGCGTGACCCATTTTTCTTTGCATGGGTCCAAGAGGCATCCAGTCGATGACCGAACCTCCGTCCACAAGGCGGATCGCGGTTCGCCAATAATGACCCTTGACCCATCAAATACGTTTTTTCGCATTTCCGCGTTCTATACAGCGTCCCGGCTGAGGATCCATAAGCTGGCGAGGGGCAAATCGGTTGCGTTCGTCCGCGGTGTTCCACTCACTGTCCTTATCGTTCAAGACCGACCGCGAAAAAAGGTGTCCCCAGATCTGAATGCGATATCACAATATCAAAGGTCAAATTCTCGGTTTTCCTTTAACTAGACTATGATCCAAGATCTCACTCGGGACGAGGCAATCACCCTGGTCCGGCGATACGTGTCCAAAGAGAACAACGTGAAGCACATGATCGCGGTGGGAGCGGCAATGAGCGCGGTCGCCTCAAGGATGGGCCAGGACCCCGCCCGCTGGGAACTGGTGGGTATCCTCCACGATATCGATTTCGAGATATGCACCGGCATCGAGGATCACACGCTCAAGGCGAGAGAGATGCTCGAAGGGAAGATCGATCAAGAGTTGATCGAGGCCATCATGGCCCACAATCACGAACACACCGGCGTGCTTCCGGATACCCAGCTGAAGAAAGGCCTGATCGCCTGCGACGCAGCCTCCGGTCTGGTGACAGCTTGTGCGCTCGTAATTCCGTCGAAGAAACTGGCAGACGTCCATCCGGAATCTTTAGTGAAGAAATTCGGGTCGAAAGATTTTGCCAAAGGGGTCAGCCGCGAAAGGATCTTGGTGTGCGAACAGATCGGGATCGGCCGCGACGAGTTCTTGGCGTTGTGTCTGGACGGGATGAGGGCAAAGGCCACAGAACTGGGTTTGTGAGCATTACCGGCGATCATACTCATCTACCGGTATCTCGGAACCATTATAACCTTCGGGCTTCGTCGGATCTACTTTGTGAGATCATGACCGTTGAAGAGAACCTCAAGTTGATGAAAACGCTGGACGATGCTTGGAACTCGCAGGACTGGGACACTTTCAAGAAGCGCCATTCGGAACACACCGCCGTGTATTGGCCAGGCCAACCGGAACCGACCAGGGAACGGCACAACCATTACACGGAGGCGGTCGAGTTCTTCAAAACCTTCCCGGACAACAAGGTAGGCAACAATCCCTACAAGATCATGTTCGGGGAAAAGGACTGGACCTGCACCGTGGCCGATTTCACAGGCACGATGAAGGGCCCGATGAAAGGCGCGGATGGCAAGATGATCCCACCAACGAACAAGAGCTTCAAGGTCGAGTTCTGCACGGTCGCCCATTGGAAGAACAGGGAGATCACCGAGGAGAGGCTTTTCTACGACGTGATGGGATTATTGAAGCAGATAGGTCTCATGTAATGACCTACCGGCTGAGGGCGACCCCTTAACTCATTTCCATCCTCTCAGTGGATCACAACAGGACCAACCAGGTTCACATAATTTGTTCTGAGAGGAATCTATTATTTATGCAGAAAGTTCTGTTCCCGCCGATGGGGCCCTTGTTTGAAACGAGATGGCAACTGACGGTGACCAGGTTGGGCATACTGGCCTTCAAGATAGCCATCATTGTGATATTGATACTGGCAGTCGTTACACCGGTGACCGGAGGCGTCAACATCAAGATGCCTGAGCTAAACGACGGGGTCTGGAGCTTCGATAACGGCACCATGAGGCTCGGGACGACCGTGGGCGTATACAACGGTGGTGTGTTCGATGTCAACGATTTCCACATCGATTTCGGGATGACCGATGCCAATCTCACCAAACTGGCCAGCGCCGGCACGGATCACGTGAACATCCGCTCCGGCCAATGGAACGATCTGGACCTCAAGGTGGCGATCGATCTCAATAGGATGAACGAGACAGAGCTGCGTTCTTTTGTCTTTAACGTAACGAAGGTCAGGATGGCCCTCGACGTGGGAGCGACCTATCCCCTCGGCTGGATATCGTTGAACATCGGAGGCAACTCCACCACCGAATGGCAACCTTTGGTCAAGGATTACAGCGTCGATGTGAACCATATGAGCCTGGTCCATAACGGCGGTCAATATTCACTGACCGTCCCCTACCGGGTGAACGTATCGGACAAGATATCAGGTGCGCCGATGGGGCTAAAGGTCACCATGCGCAACGCTTCCGGGACGATGTCGACGACCGACCAGACCATCGTCCTTCAGCCTGAGACCAGCGGGAATCTCGTCCTCAATCTGTCCACCCAGGCCGCCCAATACATGGAGTCCCACCAGGAACAGATACATTTCGATGCTCAGGCCAGCATAATGACCGCATCGGTGAATAAGTCTTACGAATATCTCTGGAAGCCGCCGATCAGCGACCTGGGGATAGGGCAACCGTATCTCTCCCCATCGCTCCTTGTACTGGTCGCGCCTTTCCATTTCAACACTTCGGCGCCGGTGACCGGGACATCCATGACCATAACGACGACCATGACGGTAAACGGTGCGGCATCGGGAGCGGGGTCGACCTCCGTTATGGCCCAGCCGTCCAACAACGTGAACATCCAGATACCCATCTCACAGAGCACATTGACCAACCTGCAGGCGAACCCGGCCACTTTGGTCTTCACGGTGACCATGACGTCCAACGATTTGACCGAGACCCAGACTGTCCAGTATCAGTGGAGCCCGTGATCAGATGAACGAATTTAAGCTGGAATTGGGTTCTCTGAAGGGGGCGCTGAAGTCGGCTACGTTTGCCGTCGTCAAGTGCATCATCTTGCCCCTGTTCCTCGTCCTCCTCGTCGGATCGTTGCTCAATGGTTTCAGTTCCAACTCTTTCAATAACCTTGCCCAGCTCTTCTCTGACTATAGGTTCTATATCATCGTCTTCGGGGCTGCGTTGGTTGTGCTGGCTGCATTGAAGGGGTTCTACCCCGGAGGCTCTGTCTCCCGGCTCACCTTCGATCTGGCGATGGTACCGTTCTACCTCCTGCTGCTGTGGTCCTTCGACATGGGCGGGAAAATGGGTCCCGCATTCAACGATGCCGGGTTCCCCTTCAAGCTCGATCTTGTGTTGTGGTTGCTGACCCTTTTCATCGTCTTCAAATCGCTCTATAAACTGGCGGAATTCTTGGATTTCCGCAAACCATTCCTGGAATGGCTGGCCCGTACTTATCCGGGGGTCAAGGCACCAAAGCAGATGCCGGTGGAGGACCCCCAGGCCCATAGGTTCTGGCAGGATTTCCGTCCTCGTTACGGGAGGTTCTTGCCGGGAATGACCGAAGCCGACAAGGCGCTCCTCAAGTTCGTGATCTTCCCGTTGCTAATTATCATAATATTGGGCGCCGTGATCCAATCGACCCAGGGAATGCTTCAGGGCCTGACCGATAGGGTGGGAGGGAACGCCAACAGCCTTTTCGGGCTGGGATCGGCCACGCTCGACCGGCTCAGCACCCTGCTGCTGTTCATCGGTCTGCCGATCGCTGTGGTTTCGTTCTTCAAGGGCTTCTATCCCAAGGGATCGGTCTCCAGGCTGACCTTCGCCTTGATCATAGTGGCGCTGATCTGCGCTTGGATCTATGTCGCCGCGCTTGGCGGTCACATCTCCGTTTCGATGGACGTATTCAGTTCTAATATCCACTTCAACCTCAATTTAGAGCCGCTCCTGTGGCTGTTCATCTTTGCCGCGGCGCTGTGGGGCATTTATTGGGCGGTGGAGGCATTCATTTACCGGAAGGATTGGAGGCAGAACGGGTTCATGCCGGTGGACGACGCGGCCCTGAGACAGCAGCGCCATCAACGGAAAGCGATGGAACATGAGAGGGAGATGGAAGACAAGAGAAGATCAAAGGAGGAACGGCGAATGAAGAAGGACGGGAAAAGTCCGCCGCAAGAGCCTCCGACTGCCGAATACCCGCCTAACCAGGAAGGCGGGCCTCAGCCATAACAGCCTAACGAACAGTCCCAGCCTTCGCAGGGACCTAAGACCGGTCCGTAATGATCGGTGCCATCGGGTCATGCCTTCCCATAAACGGTTATTGCCGAACCGCTCACCGGTCTCATGTAATCAGAGACCAGACCCACGATCACCGTAGCGATCTCCGCCGGCGGCACCCACTTGGAGAAATCGGCCTGCGGCATGGCCTTGCGGTTCTCTTCGGTGTCGATGGTGCTGGGCAGGACAGCGTTCACGTTTATGTCCAGCTTCTTTACCTCCTCGGCGATCGTTTCGGTAAGGACCAGCACGCCGGCCTTCGAGACCGAGTAGGCCACAGCCTTGGCCCGATATCTCCTCTCCAACGCTGGCCTGGCCGCGATATTGACGATCTTTCCATAATTGTGTTCGATCATCATTGGCAGGGCGGCCCGGCAGCAGAGGAAAGCTGAACGGAGATTGATATTCATCATGTAATCCCATTCCTCCACTGGTGTATTCCAGATCTCCTTGCCGCCACGGTAAGTGCCGACGATGTTCACCAGGATGTCGACATGGCCATACTCACGCTTGACCGCTCCGAACAGATCGGCTACCGCGGTCTCATCCGTTACATCCGCCTTCCGGGCCTCCAAATGTTCAGCCAATGGACCCAGGTCATTGCGCAAAG
>JBEKDM010000144.1:0-5643 GCA_050014375.1 Methanomassiliicoccales archaeon
GTAGTTGCTCATCAAATTACAAAGGGTCGCGATGCCCCCGACCTCGGAAGCGTTCCGGATATTTTCCACATCTGTGAACAGGGGGAACCATTGAACCTTGATGCCGATCTTGGCTAGAATTCGTTCGATCTCGACCTCGTTCGCTCTCGCAATGGTGAAGGGGTTCACCACAAGGAGTGTGTCACTGCGCTTATTCTTTGGCTCCTCGATCATTTTCATAAGGCTGATTAAAAAGGCATCATAGCCAGTGGACACCACCCCCGACCTGAAACCCTCACAATGCATTGGCACGATAGTTGCCTTAACTTTTGGCTGCACCTTGCTGACCACGCTCTCGATATTATCGCCGATTATCCCGGTGGCGCAGGACGTGATGATCGTGATCATAGGTGGATGATATCGGCGTTCAGCCTCCAGGATCGCCTCCTCCAAGTTGGAGACGCCCCCAAAAACAACGCTATCCTCGCCCAAGTTCGTAGAGATGATCTTTACGATGTCCGGATTTTGACCTCTGAGCCCTCTGCCTATATTCTTGAACATAGGTATGTTCGCAAGTATGGAGGCACAGCCGATTGGGGAATGGGCAACGACCACATTCCCTTCTATCAACGCCGAGTTGATCAAAGGCATCATCTCATCACATGCCGCACACTGGGAGAACCCCCTGTCGAGTTGTTTTAGGCATTTTTGTTTCGTGCTTCGAACCAGCTCCTTCCCCGTACCGCCGAATGCGATGACCGAGTTGAGCCTTGCTTCCCTAGTAGGGACTACATTCTGGCTGTTACTGATCGTCATTTATTTCCACCCAGGGACTGCTGTGGGCGAGTTCGCCCGGATATCATGTATTTGTGACATCGAATCGCTTCCTAGTCGTAATTCCGGAATGAATATTTACCACTTATAAACAATTGTTAAAATTATTCATAACGGAATTTTGTTTTCAATGTATCGAGCGTCAAACCTTATTGAAATATTGCGCGATATCACTTATGATGGAAGTCCATGGTTTTAAAATATATATTATAATATTAAATATGAAACCATTATTTCCTAAATAGTTTGATACAACATTATTATTCATTGCGGACTTGATTGATGAGATTCCGTAAATCAATCGTGTTGTACCAATATTAATGAATGAATTAATTAAATTGCCTGATGTTAGAAGATTTGGTCAGATGTTCGAGCATTTCCAACTTTGAGCCAAAGACAGACCGTTCCAGACTAAGGATCTAGTATCACCCTAACCACGTCCTAATCCGTTTGAGGGAGATGATCTCCGAATTGCCGGAACATTGGAATAATTTCGAAGCTTGCGAACAAACCATATCAGTTGTCTTTAATCAAGAAAAGTCGCCTAATCTGCCAATAAAGTATTCTATCTTATTGTGCCAGAACGCGAAGGAATTGGTAAAGAACGTTGCTTTATGCGAAAGAAATTCGTATACCTTAGTATTCATATATGAATATAGTCGACATTGGAAACTAAATATCTTTGATGCATCGACGTGGTGTTAACTATTGTGAATAGTTACCAAGTGATGGTGATGATGCTATGGCTAGTGAATTGACCCCGACAAGGAGAGTTCTTGCTGCAGTTCTCGGGGGAAGAGTGGACTATGTGCCGCCAGCCAACCCTCTGGCTCAAACGACCGCTGAACTGATGAAATATGTAAATGCCTCCTGGCCGAAAGCGCACTTCGATCCGAAGATGATGGCCGATCTGGCTGCCGCTCCCTATGAGGTCTGTGGCGTGGAGGCAGCCCGACCCCAGTTCGATATCTCATTAGAAGGCGAAGTGCTCGGCTGCAAGCTGGACTGGAATAAGCCTGATCGTCCACCGGTCACCGGACCAGCCTATACCAATCCTAAGGACATCACATGGCCTGATGACCTGGAGAACGCCGGGAGAATACCTCATGTCCTGAAGGCCATCAATATCCTCCGCAAGCGCTATGATGGGAACCTCCCGATCATCCCGGTCCTCACAGCCCCATTCACGGTCGCCGGCCATATCGCGGGGGTGGAGAACTTGCTCCTTTGGACGGTCACGGATCCAGAGAAGGCACACAGATTCATCAGCGCGGCCACAGACTTCTGCATCGAGTATGGAAGATTGCAGACGGCCCACGGGGCACACATTCTGTTCCCCGCCGACCCATCCGCCTCAGGCGATCTCATTTCCGGGGAGACATACAAGGAGTTCGTCCTCCCCTACCATAAGAAACTCGCGGCCAACATAAGCTGCCCCCAGATACTGCATATCTGCGGTAATACCAAACCACTGCTGCCATACATCCGGGAGACAGGGTTCGACTGCTTTTCCTTCGATACAAAGGTGCCAGTATGGTATGCCCGTAAGATATTGGGGAACAAGATGTCGCTGCTCGGCAGCCTTGACGTGATCGATCTAATGCCGAATGGCACTCCTGAACAGGTCTATGCCCGAACCGTGGAGTGCATCAAACAGGGTGTGGACGTCGTTGGTTCCGCTTGCGACATATCCTATGGAACATCACTGGCCAACCTGAAAGCGTATGTTCGGGCTGCAAAGGAAACGCCCATCCCTGACTACGACAACATAGACGACCAGATCCGATTGATAGGGGTGGCGAGGGGACGCCGGATCAAGGCGGAGACCATAGGAGGCGGACAGCAATGATACATCACATCGAGATCCTAGCAGAACAAATCCTGGAAGTCAAGGCCAGGGACCCTGCCCGATATGAACGCTTGGTACTGGAAGGTCTGAGCACCGAGCTCAGTTCCGATACAGGTTCCGCAGATTCGAAGAACAGGAGTGTCGAGGAGATCAAGGCCAAATATAGACCGAAAGAGCACACCTATGCGGCCATATCCGAAGCTGTGTTGACCGGGAACAAGACGAAGGTGAGGGAGCTGATTGAAACTTCCATCAGGAGCGGAGAGGACCCGGTGGACCTGGTCACGAGCGCCCTGATGCCCGGCATCCAGGCCCAGTGCGAGCTCTACGACCTAGGGAAGGCATTCGTGCCAGAGATATTGATCTCCAGCAGCGCCATGCTCGAAGGGATCAAGCTCTGCCAGGTCGAGCTCGGGGATATACCCACCAAGGGAACGGTCGCCACCTTCGTGGTCGAGGGTGACCTTCACGACATCGGGAAGAACATTGTATCGGCCATCTTAAGGGCCAATGGTTTCGAGGTAATAGATCTCGGAAGGGACGTGCCAACAGCAAGTGTCGTCGACGCTGTTCGGTCGCAGGGATTGAGGTTAGTGAACGGTTCTACATTGATGAGTACTACCAAGACCGGCCTGAAGGACATAGCTGAGATGCTCGAAAATGAGAAACTTAAAGTTCCTTTGGCGGCTGGCGGATCCGCAGTATCGAAGAAATATGTGGAGACATTCGACAACTCGATCTATGGAAAGTCTCCCGTGGACGCGGTGACGATAGCCCAAGAGGTCTGCGCAGGCAAGGATTGGAAGGAGGTCAGAAAGAAACTCACTGAACTTTGACCATTTTCGGAATTATGTATTCACCTTGTTACAGTATTCTTATTTGAATATTATTGACATTAGAATCCTATAGTGTCGACGCATCGATCTTGTGTTAACTATTGTGAATATACAGACAACCGAGTCAGCAAAATCAAAGATGAGCAATGAGAAACGATAGGGCATATGTCACCAACAGAACGGTCCAACCGAAGGGGGTAGAAATGGCCAGATACGCCGAGACGGTATTGACAAAGTGCATCGAGTGCGGACTCTGCATCGAGCGCTGCGATTTCCTGATCGCCTACGGGAGAACGCCGAAGGAATTGGCAGATGAAGCCCTGGAAACTGGTTTTAAAAATAATAGGGTGCTCCCGTACTCCTGCAACATCTGCGGGTATTGCCGGACGGTTTGTCCGGAAGGACTGGATATCGGATCGATGATGGCTGAGGTCCGGGAAAGAATGGTAGCGGAAGGCGACGGCCCTCTAAACGCGCATCTTCCCGCCATCCTTGCTGAGGAAACAGCTGTTTCCAAGGAGATATGGACGATATCACCGGGAAAGGACGCTGATAGTTGCGAGAGAGTGTTCATGCCTGGTTGTTCCCTTTCGGCATATTCGCCGGAATTGGTTCAGAAAACATATTCTTTTCTCGCGGACCATCTTGGAAATGTGGGGATTGCGTTGACCTGCTGTGGCGGGCCATCACAGTTGATCGGACGTGTCGAACAAGCAAGGCAGGTGGCCAAGCGACTTGAAGGGGAACTGCTATCACTGGGTGCCAAGGAGATCATTACCGCCTGTCCATACTGCACCAACAATTTGTCAAGGTACTTCATGAAGATCAAGGTAGTCCCGCTCTATCCGTTGCTTATGGACCTAGAGAACGATCTTCTGAGCAGAGGAAAGGGGACGTTCTCGCTGCACGATCCCTGTTCGGCCCGTGGCTGGCCAGATGTGCATGACGCCGTACGGTTCTTGATCGTGAGGTCAGGATCCCTATATGAAGAACCGGAGGACAATCGAGAAAGATCCCAGTGTTGCGGCATGGGAGGAATGGTCATGCTGGCCAACCCTTCGATAGCCATAAGCAGGTCCAAGAGGGCCATCTGTGGGACGGACCATGATATCGTGACCTATTGCTGTTCTTGCCGCAATATGTTCTCGTCACAGGGGGTCGGGGCCATCCATCTGTTGGATCTGCTTTTCCGCGACGAACCTGCGGAATGGGCAGCCTTTCCCCCAAGCGATCCAGCCACTGGCGAGGCAAATACACGTTTGCTCGGCAATTGGATCCGGGCCCTATAATCCAAGGGATTCTCAAGTCTCGAATAGACCGTCAATTTATTCCTAAATGAATTACAATGTCATTCGATTCTTTATAGGCGTTATGCCTAACGGGTCATATTAACGATTGTGAATCAATAGGCCTCATCTTCAACCCGAGAGGCCTGATGGCACTGGAGATCAGTGTCAAAAGAGGTGAGATTGAATATGAGCATCAACCTAAAGGCGCCAGAAGTGGTGGTCAGAGAGACACGCCTCGGTTCGATAACCGGTTACGAAGGTACGGCCAAGGATCTGTGCGACAGTTCCAAAGGCGGGAGGCTGTGTGATCGGGAACGGTCCTTCAGCCAATGCCTCGGATGCAGCTCACTGAACGCATTATGCCAGCTGCTCATGATCCAGGACGCGGCGGTCATCAACCACGGACCGATAGGATGCGCCGCGGACTTTGCCGAGTTCAACTTCACCAACCGTGTAGGCCAGAAGAAGAGGGGGCTCCCGTTGCGAAACGGCAACGTCATCTCGACCAACCTGAAGGAGGGAGACATGGTCTATGGCGGCGGGGCCAAGCTCGAATCGGCCATAAGGGAGACCTGGACGCGTTTCCATCCCCGGGCCATCTTCATCACCACCTCGTGCGCCTCCGGAATAATCGGGGATGACGTCTCCGGAATCTCCGACCGTTTGGAGAAAGAACTGGGCATTCCGGTAATAAGCGTCACCTGCGAAGGGTTCCGGTCGAAGCTGTGGACCACTGGGTTCGACGCCGCGTACCACGCGATCCTTCGCAAGATCGTCAAGCCGCCGAAGGAGAAGAGCAAGAACCTGGTCAATGTCATCAACTTCTGGGGCACGGACGTGTTCACTGACCTGTTCG
>JBEKDM010000145.1:0-5635 GCA_050014375.1 Methanomassiliicoccales archaeon
CGTAACATTTCTGTCCAGCCGGCTCAACTTGGACGTTACTGACCAACGAAGGAAGAAAACGGTCAGCATCAGGAATATTGCCCCGATGAAAATCATGGTAGATACCAGGATGAACACGGATTCTCTGCCCCGCTCGATGGGTCCCAAGGTCAACTCGGTGCGGAGAACCAACGCCCCCGTCCCTGCGATGTCCTTCACCAAAGCGAGCCCGGATATCGATGTGTCGGTCAATGCTCCATTCGATACTGTCCCCTTCGAGAATATTTCTGCCCAAGACGGACTACCGAATTCCCCCGGGGGCGTTCCCGAATACTGGTACCACGTTATTTCTGCCGACATCAGAAGGTCGAATCGGTCCATCGTATCCTGGTTGACCTGTCGGAGAAGACTTACATATCCTGGAGATGGACCGGACCCATTGCTCCTGAGGACCTGCTCGGTCGCAATCTCGTAGATACGATCATCCGCCCTGATGATGCCCGAAATGCCATATTGGTCAAGCGATACTCCATCTACCATACCTCCAACCGAGAAAAGCGCCCCCATGCCTTCGGTGATATTGACAAAGGTTTGGTTCATCGAATCATATTGAATTCCGAGAAGGATCGTCCCGTTCAGGTCGGTGACAATATAAGCATCGATCGACTCTGGCCCGAAGGAGATACCGGTTGTGACGATATCGGGATAGATAGGGTCCTGCCCCAACACGAAATCATAGGTTTCGTCCCAGGCAGCATAGTCCGTCGTGCTCCTATCCAATACCGAGATGTCATTGTTCAGGAGCCTCACGACTTGTTGGGCCTCTTCCTCGGCCGTTTCACGCATCGTTTTTTCAAAGCCGTTCGAAATGATGATCGAAGAAAAAATGGATAGAATGATTATCAGAATTAGAACGGACGAACCAAGTATCACGACGGTCTTCGAACCGATTCTCATTGTTGCTCCATAGCATTCCCCACAGAATGTTATTCTATTTTGGTGGTTCCGAGGCTAAATAACTATCCGTTGATCCGTTGATCCCTGAAAAATAACCGATGTTTACCTAACGCGATAATAGTTATCGATCCCGAACTATTCCTTCACCATGAGGCATTGACACCAGGGCGGGGGCACATCGCTACGATGAATAATATGATTGGGTTTTCTATTTATTGCGGGCCGTTACCAACCTGATCGTCTCTACCATCTCTTGTATAAGATACGGTTTCTGGACAACACCTGAGAAACCGAACTTCCGATGTTCGGCCATTACCGGGTCATTGGAATAACCGGACGAGACTATCGCCACCGCGTCAGGGTCGTACTTGAGCAGTTCACCTATGGCCTCTTTTCCGCCCATTCCACCACGGATCGTCAGGTCCATGATGACAACGTCGAACCTATTCCCATTGTTATTTGCTTCGGCATACAGTTCCACCGCCTCCCTTCCATCTTTGGCCGTCTCAACGATGAAACCATTCGCCTCGAGCAATTCCTTTCCCACTTCTAGTATGGATTCCTCATCATCCATGAGAAGCACTCTTGATCCCGTCGTGTTCATTTCTTTTACCCCTGCTCCATCGGAATGACTGGGTGTTGCTGAAGGTAGGGTCAGGATGAAGGTTGTGCCCCGCCCCAAAACCGTCTCCACATCGATCCAACCCCCATGCCTTCTTGTGATCGACAGAGCGGTACTTAGGCCCAGGCCCTTGCCCTCTCCCTTTGTGGAGAAATAAGGATCGAAGACCCTTGTTAGGTTCTCGGGCGCGATCCCCAGTCCATGGTCGATCACCGAGACTGCCACGTAGTTGCCCGATGGATGCCCGTTCTTGTCATGTTCTATGACTTGATTGGCGATCTTGATGACGACCTCACCCTTGCCGTCCATGGCGTCGCTGGAGTTCCGTATCAGATTGCTCAGGGCCTGCGTCACCTGGCTCTTGTCGATCTCGACCAGGTCAATATCTGGGGCACATTCAATGCGCGAAGTGCTCAAGGTTCCAATGAGGCCAGACCTGATTGCGTCTGGAATGACATCGCGAATATCCTGGATCTCTTTGATGGGTTCTCCCCCCTTGGAGAAGGTCAACAGTTTATCTGCTAGCTTCTTGGCCCTGATGATCTCTGATTCGGTCTCGGCCAGGCGGGCCATCAGAGGGTCATTTGCCCCAATCCTCATCTTGACCAGGGAGACGTTGCCAACGATCGATGTGAGGACATTGTTGAAATCGTGGGCGATCCCGCCAGCGAGGGTCCCAAGCGATTCGAACTTCTGTCCGCGGATCATTTCCTGTTCCATCTGGATACGTTCGCTTATGTCCCTTCCCACACTTTGGATCTCCAGTATCCTTCCTTCGGAATCGAAGATGCCGCGGAAAGTCGATTGCATCCAACGCAATTCGCCATCGGCCCTCATCAGATAGAACTCCCAGTTGCATGTCGGTCTCTCCGGTGTCAATCCAGACATCATTGTAGTCAAGGCTTTGTCTTCCTTCTCGGGGATCTCCGGATCGAAGACATGACCGACCAATTCCTCCATTGGCTTTCCAAAGAAACGGCAGAAGGCTCCGTTGACAAAAGTGATGGTACCGTCGATCAACGTCCTGGCGATGAGGTCGGTCTGATCTTCGACCACCGACCGGTATTCCGCCTCCCTCTTCCTGAGCGCCTGTTCCATCAGGTCGTTGTCAGTTATGTCACGAAAGATGGAAAAAGTCCCCAGGTAACGCCTTCCGGGGCTGATCCTCGGCGTGGCGGTGACCAGGAGGGTCCGCTTCTCCCCATCCGGTCTCAGCAGTGTCCAACGATACGTGGATCGACCGCCGTTCAACACGGCCACTTCCCGTAATTTCTTCCTTCCCTGATCATCGGTGAAATCTGTCACTCTCATCTCGACCAGCTTTCCTCTTGGAACGCCAAAGATGTCATCTGCTGCCGGATTGGAGAATGTCACCTTACATTTGTCGTCCAGGAGGACTATGCCCTCACCTTGGTTGTTCACTAGGTCGCGGTATCGTTCCTCCGAGTCCTGCAGGCCCCTCTCAGCCTCATTCCTCTTCTCTATCTCAGATTCGAGAACCCGGTTCATGGCGAGAAGCTCTGCGGTGCGTTTCCCCACTATCTCTTCGAGGTTCTCCCGGTGTTTGCGCAGGTCCTCCTCCGTCTGTTTCCTCTCGGTCACGTCGTTGCCGACGATCTGCACTTCACCTGGACTGGTCTTGTCTGAGATCCCGCGCAGGGTCCATTGATGCACCCGTTCCCGTCCCTTGTTATCGGTCACTCTGATCTCCTTGGTGAGGACATTGCCAGTGCCGATCAAGGATTGGACGATCATCACGAATCCTGCCTGGTCGTCGGGATGGATATTTTGGAGGGAGCTGCCCCCAATGACCTTGCGCACATCCTTGCCAAAGTACGAGCAGAACTGGCCATTGGCGAATGTGAGGTTCAGATCGAGGTCGATCCGGAATATGAGGTCGGTCTGATCTTCGACCACCATCCGGTATCTGTCCTCGCTCTTGTGCACCTCGGTCTCCGAGGCCTGCAGGCTGTCCAACATCTGGTTGATGGAGATCGAGAGCGTCGACAGTTCATCCACGCCGTCCGTTCTGACCCTTTTTGAGAACGACCGTTCATCCCTGATCACGGCGACATCGCCATCCAACCGCCTTACCCGGGAGGTGATGAACTGCTCAATGAAGAGCACAGAGACCAGGGTGAACATCATGCCCACCACGATAAGGGCAGAGTTCAGGTATCCCAGGGTCGTTTGGCCTTGGATATACATATCTCTGGTCATCTCAGAACGTATTACCAAGGTGTATTGTCCGGACAGGTCCTTCACGGCCGAAAACACGGCTATGGCAGAATCGTTGATCACTTCGACATGATTTTCCCCATTCAGGACGCTGTTCCGATCCTGAGGGTTCAATTCCAAGTCAAGTAGGGAAGAATTGCTGGAGAGAATGCTGAAGCTTGAACTGGTCAGGCTCTCTATGACCCCGATCTGGGATTGGTCCAAATACCTTCCCATGATCAAATGCCCGTGGCTTGGACCCTCCGATAGGCTGGTCAGGATGGGGTTCGTAGAAACGATCAAGGGTCTGCCCTCGATGTTCAAAATCCCTGATACCTCCGACCAATCGTCCCCACCCCCCAGGAGAGGATCACCGGAGACCAAGTGGTCCATGAAAGACGAGGGTGTCGGTACCTTGGTGTTGGAGGTGAGATCGAAGAACGTCACATTGATTGGTGAGTCGGAATTGTCAATAACTGCAAACAAATTGATCTGGAGGTTAGAAAAGGAACTGTCGTTCAGGTTGGAGACTTCAAAATCCGTGTTCCGGTCAACCGCATATTCGTATAATGGATCCCATTCCGCCCAATCCTTGACATTTCGCTCCAATTGGATTTCCTGGTTACTTAACGAATTCGTTATCCGGTGGATATTTTCATTGCAATCGTTATCTTCCATCCTGGCATATCCTTGCTGCAACACGAACGATGAGAATCCCACCAGCACGAGGACCATCGCTAGCATGATCACCCCGATGACAAAGAACGTCTTGCTCCTGAGTTTCATCCTGGCCTCGCCTAGCGCCTGTCGATCGGCTCCCGCAACGATAGGGGAGGCCCTTACGGCATATTTATCCCGCCCCGTTCGCATTCGCAAACTTGATAATCGCCAGCCTAGGACCTCAACACATTCGAGCTAAGGGACCGTCCGAACGCCTTCTCGAACGCCTTTCCGTCGGATTCTACACCCCATACCTCCAGTTGCACGTCCTCGTCACTATGGATGGCGATAACGGCGGTGGCCTTCTGCACGATGACGAACTCGGCCTGCCTCACCAGGCCGGTATGGCTCCTATCAAGGCTCTCAGCTAACCGGAGCAGTGCCGAGAGCAGGATAACGATCCTCTGCGAATGCTCGTCCAGGTCGTTAAGGTCTGGGTCTTTCTTCCTCGGTATTTTCTTGCGATGGAACCGCGCCAGGTCTGCCATGATCAATATCTCGCGCTGATCGAACCCAAGAAGCTCCGCGTTCCGGATGATGTAATGGGAATGCAGGTGGTGGTTGTTGAAAGAGATAAAATCTCCAATGTCGTGCAGGAAGGCGGCATAACCTAGCAGCTCGCGCTCCCAATCCCCGAGGTTGTGCAGACCTTGCCTGAACCCGCTGTCGAACAACGACAACGCCAAGCCCTTGACGCGTTCCGCGTGCTTCTCGTCGAGGTTGCAAGAGCGGCCCAGTTGCAGGACGCTCCTCTCCCTCACGGACATCTCCTTGTATTCCTGGTCCCCTCCCTGGGCCAGGTACTCCGCCAAGAGTCCATCCCTGAGGCCCCGCTCACTGACCGTGACCTCTTCCACGCCGAACTCGTCCATCAGGGTCTCTAGGATGGCCCCGCCCCCGATGATGATGTCTGCTCGTTCTGGGTTGATCCCCGGCACCCGTCGCCTCTCTTCCAAAGGAAGTGAACATAGCATTGTCATGATCTTCTTGAGCTGAGAGCGGCGAAGTGTCATATTGCGAGATTCGGCACTGCTGTTCATCCGGTTCGATATCTCGGCCAGGTTGATCGCTGTACCGGAAGATGCTACGGCGATGGCAAGCTTCTCCTCCTTGACCCGGTGGGCGGTCCTAATGACCGCG
>JBEKDM010000146.1:0-5547 GCA_050014375.1 Methanomassiliicoccales archaeon
ATCATGAGGCTCCTGGACGACGACGAGCTCCAGGGCGTGTTGGCGCACGAGATGGCGCATGTCAAGGACCGGGACATACTGGTCATGAGCATCGCCGCGACCGTCGCCGGTGCGATTTCCTTCGCAGCCAGGTGGGCGTTCTACGGAGCTCTCTTCGGCGGGGGCGGACGCCGGGATGACAGTGGGTTCGTGATCATGCTGCTCGTCGCCATTACCGCGCCGATCGCGGCGATGTTGGTCCAGCTGGCCATATCAAGGAGCCGTGAGTATAAGGCAGACTATGAAGGGGCCAAGCTCATCGGCAGGCCGCTGTACCTGGCCCGTGCGTTGAGAAAGCTGGAGGCAGGCGTGAAGAAGGACCCGATCAAGTTCGGCAACCCGGCTTCGTCCGGTCTCTGGATCGTCAACCCGTTCGCCGCGAACGGCCTGGTCCGGATATTCTCCACCCACCCGCCGATGGATGAGCGCATCAGGCGCCTCGAGCAGCAGGCCCACGACATGGGTCAGTATTAAACCAAAAAAGGGGCGGATGCCCACGGTTCGATCTATTTTGCTTCTCTTTAGTTCTGTGTGGGTAGGTTGAGCCTTCCTGCGATCAAATAGATCATCGTGTCGCGGTATTCCCTGGCCTTGAAACCGTACGCACGGCGGAAGGCCGTGCGTATCTTGTTGTTCAAGCCCTCGGCGTAGCCAGAGGTGACCCTCTGGCGTACGCTCTCGATGATGCCTTCGATGTGGTTTCGGATGCTCTTCGCCAGCTTTGTCATCTCCGGCAGATTGCATCCCTCGGCCCAGGCGATCCACTTCCTGAGATATTGCCTGGCCTGGTGCGGCGGCAGGTCCCATACCCGTTGGATGGCCAGCTTGAACTGGTAGGCCTTGGCGGTCTTGATGTCCAGGTCCTTGACGTGCAGGAGCATCCGCTCCTGCTTCTCCGACAAGTTCTCCGGATTCGTCAGCCAGAGGAATTTGGTCCTTTTCAGGTCGCCGTTCTCCCTGGCCTCTTCCAGCCTGATCCGGTTGATGGTGTCGTTCAGGAGCTTTATTACATGGAAATGGTCGAAGACCATTATCGCTGCCGGGAACGTGTCCCGGCAGCCTCCGATGAAGGACGGGGAAAGGTCCATGCAGACCAGCTTGATCAATCTCGGGTCCAGGCGGCCTTCCACCGCCTGGACGAAGCTGGTGAACGATTCTTTTCCCTTGCCCTCGGCGATGTGAATGACCCTCCTTCCACGAAGGTCGTAGAAGAAGGTCACGTAGCTGTGGCCCTTGGCCACAGCGAACTCGTCGATCACGATCTGGTCGATCTGGCTCAGGTCGACGTTCTTCCTCGCCTCGTTGACGTAATACTGCAGGATCCGCCAGATCGAGTCCTCATTGACGTCCAGGTGGCCGGCGATGCCGGCCACGGACATCTCATCGCTCAATGCCAGCACCATCGCTTCGATGTGCAATGTAAATCCCGAGTTCGGTCTAGCCCAGGGGAGCTCGACCTGCTTGACTCCATGCCCCGGACATTTAGTCCTGGGAACTCGGGCGTGGAGGAAGGTCTCATATTCGAAGAAGTTAAGATGCCTCCAGGTACGCTGGCTGGTGTCGTGGATCTCACACAGCGTCTTACAATCGGGGCAAGGGAACCTTGCCCCTCGTTCGAAGTCGATGAAGATGTCCAGTCGTTTCTCGACCTTGTCCAGCTTCACTTCGCTCACGAACCATGGGGCTTTCAGCCCCAATGTTGCCTGGAAAAGCTGCTTGTCGTCCACGGAACGGGTAACACTATCCCAAAAGAAATCCCTTTACCCACTCAAAGTTGAAGAGAACCTCTATTTTTTAAAAACGACATCCCTTTCCAACCCGATCCATCTGATGAAATCCTGACCTATCTTCAGGTTCACCACCTCATCTATCCGCCGGTGCGTGTCGGTGCCGATGGAGACCTTGACCTTCCCCTTGAACGAACGGAAGAAACGCTCGGCATGCAGGAATATGGGCATACCTTCACGCGAATAGAACGGGGAAGTGCTGATCTCCACGAACATATCCATGACGTTCAGAGTGTTTGCCAGCTCGTTCGGGTCCCGGTACGGGAAAATACGGTCCATGTCCCAGTGGCATAGCCCGCAGATAGGCTTTGTGATCTGCTTGCGGAAGTCCTCAAGACCTTCTAACTGACGGCCCCCGTTGATGGAATCACTGGCATATTCGAACAGGACGACATCCAGTCTGTTCATGAGCTCTATCGGCAATGATTCCAGATCGCACCGCTCAGGGTTTGTGTCGATCTCCACCCCCGCCAGCACTTCGATCTTTCCCTTGTACTTATCCTTAAGCGCGGCCAGGTTATCCATGTAGCGTTCGAAATGTTCGATCTTCAACGGGGACGGGACCTTGGTGGTCTCGAAGTGGTCGGTTATGGCGATGTGCGACAGGCCTCCCTCATACGCTCTCCTGACGATGTCGTCCGGCAGGAAAGCTCCGTCAGAATAGACGGTGTGCGTATGGAGATTGATCATCGGACCTGTTCCCATCTCTCCAGCTCCTGTATCGAGGAAAGCGTTCCTCCCCGTTTTATCTCCTCGCGAACGCGATCTTCCCTCTCGGCCACGTCGACCGACCGGTTCGCCACTTCTACGGCATGCTCTTGCTGGACCACCACGACACCGCTATCATCGCCGATGATCCAGTCTCCGGTGCGGACATTCTGCCCGCCGACGGTTATCTCATGCCCGATCCCACCGAAACCCTTCGGCTCACCGGCATCCGGCGCCACCAGTTTGCAGAAGCACGGGAATCCCATGTCCACGATGCCGTCGATGTCACGTGCTGCTCCGTCGATGACCACCCCGGCGACACCCTTGAGCTTCGCCGACCAGGATGCAAGTTCGCCCCAAACGGCCACCTCGGCGCCGCCGACGTCGATGACGATGACATCCCCTACCGACGCTTGGTCGATCGCCTCGACCGGCTTCGCCCAGTCACCCTTGGCCGTCTGCACGGTAAGCGCCCTGCCGACCATCTTGGTCCCGTGTGGGTTGCGGGAGATAACGCCCCGGATTACGCCCCGTTTATGCTGGGCATCGGCGACGTTGGGCGCCGAGACCTTGGAGAACGCTACGAAAAGCTCCTCCTGGGTATACTTCCGTTCGAAATCGGTCGGGATGACGGAGCCGTTCTCGATCGCCTCCTTGATCTTCATGGTCGCGGTCCGTACATCCTCGGTCTTGATGATGCCCCCGCCGACAATGATGATCGACGCCCCGTTCTTGGCCAGGGCCCCGGCCGTTTCCGAGGTGATACCGCCCGCGACGGCGACGGGAATGGTGACTGCTGAAGCCACTTTTCTCACGAGTTCCGTCGGGGTCGAGACCCCCCTCATCTGCTGGTCGATTCCCATGTGAATGCAAACATATGAAGCGCCCAGGAGTTCCACCTCCTCGGCTCTGGTTACCTGATCCGGGACGTTCATCAGGTCCACCATGACCTTTGCCCCATAGCGCCGGGCGACGGTGGACGACTCCTCGATGGTCTCGTCGTCGCTGAGGCCCATGACGGTTATGACATCCGCCCCGGCTTTGGCCGCGATCTCCACCTCGAACCCGCCCACGTCCATCGTCTTCATGTCGGCGACGATGACGTGACCTGGCAACGCTTTCTTCAGCGCCCTTATGGAGTCGACGCCCTCGCTCTTGATCAACGGCGTTCCCGCCTCGATCCAGTCGGCCCCGCCTTCGACCGCCTCTTTCCCGATCTCGAGCGCCCGCTTGAGATGCATCAGGTCCAATGCGACCTGGAGGACAGGCTTCATGGAACGTTCTACAGGTGTCACTGCGTATTTTTCTTTTTGTGATGTAGTATGAAAGGTACCACGCGTTTAATCATTCAGGAAACCCTATATCCCTTGATACAAATGCTGCCCGAGATGGCCAAGAAGGCGGAAGAAAGACGCTGCGTCACGGGGATAGAGGGTCTAGACCGGATCATAGGCGGGGGCCTGCCGGTCGGCGGGACCATACTCGTGTCGGGGATATGCGGCTCGGGCAAGTCCGCCCTGGGCATTGAATTCCTGGTCAGGGGTGCATTGATGGGACAAAGGAGCATCCTCATCTCCACGGTGCATTCCGCCGAGAAGCTGATGATGTCGGTCCCTCCCCTGGACTTTTTCGACAAGAAGATCGTGGAAACTGGCATGCTAAAGATGATCGAGATCGAGGAAGTAATGAAGTTCGCAAAGGTGGAGCACCAGCTCATCGATATTGAGGGGGCCATGCAGATGCTCGCCTCTATCAAGAGCATCATCACCAACGGCTCCGTCAAACGTTTGGTCATCGACTCCACGACACCCTTGTTGATGGAAATGGAACAATCCGCCGGGCGGGAGTTCCTGAAGGGGCTGGCCAACCTCCTATACGAAAGGAAATGTACCGGCATCCTGGTCTCGGAAACTTCCCAGATAGACGGGTTCGAGACGGTCGTTGCCGACGGCATCATCACACTGGGCAATTTTGAGAGGAGAGGGGACATCCTCCGCGTCATCCAGGTCGTCAAGATGTCCGGAGCGGCACATTCCCGTTCTCGGTATGTGACCGACACCACCAGCCTTGGTTTGCTTCTAACGCCGATGCTCAGGGGGCTTTGATATGACAGAGGAGGCAAAGGATCAGGTCATCGCCAAGATGGAGGAGATCGGTCCCGCGGTCGGCGTGGTGCTGAACATCAACATGGAGAGCTATTTCGACGTCCTTACCGGACTGGTCGATACGTTCAGCAAGAAGAAGGAGCTCAACTGTATCTACGTAGCATCATCTGTTTCGGCATCCACTATATCGTCCGCGTTGACCTCTCTTGATATCAACATCAAGGACATGCACTTTGTTGACTGTGTATCATACGGCGTCATGGAGAGCCTGGACGGAGTTGAGAATACGGTCTACGTCGAATCCCAAACGATGTTGGAGAACATCGTGCTCAAGGTCGAGTACATGTTCAAAAAGCTCGAGGGGAAACCGAGCCTGGTAATTGTGGATTCGATCAATTCAATGGCGATGAACAATAGTACGAGCATTTTGAGCGAGTTCGTACAGGTCCTGTCGACCATGCTCAAATCGAAAGGGGCCTATATCGCCATACTATGCGTCGATGAGCAGCTCAAGACCGATCTCAGAGAAATGTTATCATTAGTTAGTGATCAAATCGTGACGATCAAGTGATGATATACTATCTTTTCCTGGGGATATTATCCACCTTGATTTTCACGAAATACTGCTATATGGAATGTATTTTTTCAAAAAATAAGGCTATAAAAGTTCTCTCTAGATTTGATATTTTGATAGTGAGGAATTAATACTCCAAATCGCATAAACTGTTTACCGGCAGGGTTCCCCCTGCTAAGGAGGACTAAATAATGATGAAGAAGATGTGGAAGATGAGAAAGGACAAAAGTGCTGTCTCACCGGTCATCGCGACCATCCTGATGGTAGCGATCACTGTCGTTCTGGCAGCTGTTCTATATGTAATGGTGATGGGATTCGGCGGAGGTTCATCCTC
>JBEKDM010000147.1:0-5451 GCA_050014375.1 Methanomassiliicoccales archaeon
AGACCACCGGCCTCAGCGCGATCCAAGTAGGGGCGCAGGATTACCTGGTCAAGGGTAAGACTGATGGCGCTCTGCTGGCCCGAACGATGCGCTATGCCATCGAGCGCAAGAAGGCGGAAGAGGAACTGCGCAAGAGCGAGGAAAAGTACCGACAGCTGGTAGAGACCGCCTACGAGGGAATTTGGCTCATGGATGACCATTCCACCACTGTCTTTGTGAACAATAAAATGGCGGAAATGCTGGGCTACTCACCGGAGGAGATGATTGGGAAGGGAATGATATCTTTCACCGATCCAGAGTGGAGAAAACAGAAGCAGGAGAAGGGACTGGAATACAATCCCGATCCGGCCATAGTCAACGATTTCAAGTTTCGCAGGAAGGATGGGACATCCCTATGGGGGGTCGTCTCGACGCGCCGCATCCTAGACAACTCCAGGAACCAAATCGGGACCTTGGCCATGATCACCGACATAAGTGACAGGAAGCGCATGGAAGAAGATCTGCGCCGGGCCAAGGCAGAGCTGGAGAAGAAATTGAAAGGTATCCAGGCGAACGATGACGTCCCTGAGACTATCAGGTGATAATTCTTGCCCAAAGATGCTTGGACCGGACCGATGGCCGCTGTTCAGGCATGCCCGTTCGTCGGTAATAGCTCGAAATGTTTTTGCGGAGGAGTGACCGCATGACATTCAACCGGGCCGACATGGCGCGACCGATCGAACTGTTCCTGGTGGAGGACAATCCCGGGGACATTAGGCTGGCCAAGGAGATGTTCAAGGAGGCCAAGATCAAGCTCAACCTGACCGTGGCGGAGGATGGGGAGCAGGCCATGGACTACCTCAAGAAACTGTGCAGCGACCCTCGGATGCCCAAGCCCGAGCTGATCATCCTGGACCTGAACCTGCCCAAGAAGGATGGCCGCGAGGTCCTGGCGGAGATAAAGAACAGTGAAGAGATGAAGTGCATACCGGTCATCGTGTTGACCAGTTCGACCTCGTCTGAGGACGTGAGCAAGGCGTACGGGGAGCATGCCAATTGCTACATCGCCAAGCCGGTGGACCTGGACGAGTTCGCCCGCATAATCAAGATCGTCGAGGAGTTCTGGTTCAAGACGGTCATCTTGCCCAGCCGCAGCCGGACCTAGGATAGCCCGACGATGATGCGGTGCAGGACGTCGACCGTGATGCTCATGTTGCGTCCGGCATCCTTCAGATGGTGATAGATCTCTCGTTTCTTCATGGCAAGGATGGGGTCATCGATGGCGAACACCAGGGCCATATTCCTGACGTAGGTCTTCTCGATGTCATGCTCGTACTGGCGTAGCCGCCGGATGAGCTTCTCAGCTTCTTCCGGATGCTCCTTGAGCAGCAGAACGCACCTGGTTACCAGTTCTGTCCCTTCGAACAGCGACCGGGCCATGCTCATCATGGCCTCGTCCGGTTTCACCCCGAACGCTCTCATCTCATAGGCGGTTGACACGGAGAAGTTGAGGATATGGTCCATCTGCCTCGAGACGGCATAGATGTCCTGCCGGTCGAATGGGGTGGAGAACGCCTCCAGGAGCAATCGTTCCATTTCCAACCGCAGCTGATCCCCTTTGTCCTCCTCCCTGATCAGGTCGGTCGGGTCGGAACTAGCGCCCGACTCAAGCCATGAGATCAAGGTCTTAACCCCCACTGCGGTTTGTTCAGCCTGTCTGCCCAGCATTCCGTAGAAATCGTACTCGGAGGGGAACATGTGATTCAGTACCCCGCGCCGCTTGCCCTTCTTCGATGATTCTTCCATGCCATCCCTTCAGATATTCAAACTGCCTTTCATCACGATATAGACGAGGCCCGAGACGAAGGCGGTCAGCGGCATCGTAAGCAGCCATGAGACCACCATGTCCTTTCCTACCGACCACCCCACCATCCTGGAATTGTCCGCCGCGCCAACCCCTATGATGCTAGAGGCCACAGCATGGGTGGATGATACTGGAGCTCCGGCGGCGGTCGACAACAAGATAGCCGAGGTCGATGCCACCTGCGAGTCGAAGCTGTGAATGGGCCGGATGCGGAAGATCCTGCGGCCCAAGGTTGTCATGATCTTCCAACCCCCTCCCAGCGTGCCGACCGTCATGGCGATGGCGCTGGCCAGCATTACCCATAACGGTATGCTGGTGTCCGGCGCCCAACCCACCGATGCGATGACCAGGACCATCATGCCCATCGCCTTCTGGGCATCATTGGCACCATGGCTGAACGCCAGCAGTCCGGACGTGAGGTATTGCGACAACATCAGCGGCCGGTTTATGGACCGCTTGGCGTTTCGCAGAAGGACCTTCGTAAGCTTTAGAACTAGAAATCCGCCGATAAATCCGATTCCGACCGACAGGAAAAGGAAAACGACGACCTTGGTGATGCCGACCAGATGACCAGAGAGGAGATCTTCTAGTCCCCAGCTCACATTGTTCAGGCCAGCAGCCGCGATCCCTGCGCCGATAAGGCCTCCGACCAGAGCATGCGTCGACGAGGAGGGTATGCCCCAGACCCAGGTGATCAAGTTCCAGGCTACGGCGCCCACTAGCGTAGCAAAGATGACATAGACAAGAGTATTCCCGGGCGGTATGGTGAGCAGGCCGAGCATGGTGAGAGCGACGGCCGTCCCGCCAAGCATCGCACCGGCGAAACCCCAGGCTGCGGACAGCGCGACCGCCCTGCGAGGCGAGGCCGCTCCGCATGCGATCAAAGTCGCAACCGTCGAACTGGCATCGTGGAACCCATTGGTGAATGCGAACGCCAATGCGAGTATGATCGCCGCGATAGCAAATACGAAAAGAACGAGTTCCATCCAACCCAGATTGTGTTTAGCTTGTTCATAATGATTGCCGTAACAATCGACACCGACAGGCTTTTCCTGCAGGGAACAAGATCATAGATAATGAGCTTCGATCCATTAATCTGATTATTGTAGCCAGGCTTGGACCGAATGCCGGCAACTGGCCTGCACAATAGACCAAAAGACCATGCTGACGATACCCTGGGGGTCCTGTTAGCACATGGGTCGAGGTTTGACGGGCAACGTCCTAACTGGATTGTTCTCCGAGGTCGCTATCAACTCTGCCGGAAATAACTATCTCATCCTCGGCAACGCCGACCAGCTCGATATTCAAGTCTTAGTAGACCTGACCGTCATGGCATATATGATGGCAATAACCTACATCATGGAGCGGCGAGAAAGGATATACCGAGAGAATAAATGATCGATCTCATTGGCTGGAGATGCGGTCAATTCTGCCACGATTATCAAAAGTACGGGATCGGTAGATTGATTCTGAAATCAATTGAAATAAGGCGACCAATATCTTGGCTGTAGGATCATTCGAGGCTTTACGATGCTGAACCAGCAACTCTCAGATTCGTTCACTTCATTGAAGAACAAACGTCCACTCGTTCATCATATCACCAACTACGTCACCGTCAACGATTGCGCCAACATCACCTTGTGCATCGGAGGTGCCCCGGTCATGGCGGACGCAGCCGAAGAGGTCGAGGAGATGGTATCGATGGCCGGATCGCTCGTGCTGAACATCGGAACGCTCAACGATCGCCAGGTGGAATCGATGCTGTTGGCAGGCAAAGGGGCCAACGAGCGCGGCATACCGGTCATTCTTGACCCGGTCGGTGCCGGGGCGACGCGATACCGGACGGAGACGGCGCACCGACTAATGGACCAGCTCGACATCTCGATCATCAAGGGAAATGTTGGTGAGATCGGCGTATTGGCCGGGACCGGCGGCGTCGTGCGCGGGGTCGATTCCGGAGGCGTCACCGGGGACTCGCTTGTCATCACCAGAGAGTTAGCCACTTCATCGGGCAGCATCGTAATAATGAGCGGGGAGACGGACATTGTGAGCGATGGAAAAGAGACATATTTGGTCGCAAACGGCAACGAGCTGATGGGGAGGATATCCGGCACTGGATGCATGGCCTCCTCGATCGTCGCCGCCTTCGCCGCTGTTTCCAAAGACATGATGGTCAGTTCCGTCGCAGCAATGGCCGCTTTTGGTATTGCCGGAGAGAATGCGGCCAGGAAGGCATATTCGCCCTTCTCATTCAAGGTCGCCCTGTTCGACGAGACCGCCTCTTTGACGCCGGAGATGCTCGCCGAGAGATCGAAAGTGAGGTCTGGTTAGATGAGATATGGCCTATACGTGATCACCGACGAAGGGATCTCGCACGGCCTTAGTCACGTCGAGATCGCCCGGAAGGTAGCCGAGGGCGGTGCGGACGTCATCCAGCTGAGGGACAAGGCCCGCACCGGGAAGGACATGCTCTCCATCGCGCTGCAGATAGGGGAGATCGCGCGGTCTTCAGGCGTCACGTTCATCGTCAATGACCGTCTAGACCTGGCGATGGCGTCCAACGCCGACGGCGTACACCTGGGACAGGAGGACCTTCCGGTCCCTTTTGCCAGAAAGGTATCGCCCAAGGGGTTCATCATCGGAACATCGGTAAGGACCGTGCAAGAGGCGCTGATCGCGGAGACCGAAGGGGCGGATTACATCGCGCTCAGCCCCATCTTCGACACTCCGACCAAGTCGGATGCCGGTCCGGGGAAAGGGCTGGAAAGGCTGAAGGAGATCAAGTCTGCGGTCTCGATCCCGGTCATCGCCATCGGGGGAATAGGCAAGAGCAACGTATGCCAGGTCCTGGACGCGGGGGCGGACGGCGTCGCGGTCATTTCCGCCGTCGTCGGCCAGAAGGACATCGCCAAGGCAACGGCGGAGATGCGCTATCTGGTCTATCATACAAAGAAATAGGCCACCTGGCAGTTGTGATTTTCTATCATCCATCGGGCCTGCACTATCCTAATTCGATCACCAAGGATGCGCGAAATCCATTTAATATCGAATCAAGCCATCTGAGGTCGAGTGGTATTGGATGAACCTGAGAGTCAGTGACCGTTCCAAGCTCATCGTCCAGTCGGAGATCAGGAACATGACGATCGAGTGCAACCGGATCAAGGGCATCAACCTCGCCCAGGGCGTGTGCGATCTGGATGTTCCGGAACAGGTCATCAATGGGGCGGCGAACGGCATGAGGGAGGGATATAACCTCTATACCCGGTATGACGGGCTGCCGATCATCCGCGAGGCGCTGGCAAAGAAGATATCCAGTTTCAATGGAATCGAAGCCGATCCTGAGAAGAACATCATTGTTTCCGGCGGCGCCACCGGGGCTTTCTACTGCACCTGCATGGCATTGCTTAATCCTGGGGACGAGGTGATCGTCATCGAACCCTACTACGGATATCATGTCAATACCCTGCTGGCGGTCGGGGTTGTCCCGGTCTATGCCCGCCTGGACCCGCCTGACTGGCATTTCAGCGCGGACATGCTTGAGCCGCTCGTTACCGAAAGGACAAAGGCCGTGATCGTCAATACTCCGGGCAATCCTTCAGGCAAAGTTT
>JBEKDM010000148.1:0-5387 GCA_050014375.1 Methanomassiliicoccales archaeon
GACCAGTACGCCATAGAAGATGTCCATGCCTTCGACCAGCATTTCGTCCGTGACGTCACAGCCATAGCGTTGATAGATGGTGTCAAGGACCTGATATAGTGGTATCTCCACCAGATCTTTCTGCTTGCGGGCTCGCCCTTCCACCAGCATTTTCCTGAGGTCCGTTTGGAACTTCTCAGCTTCGGCCTCTCCGCCGTTCTCCATCGCGAGCTTGAAAGATCTTTCGATAGCCCGGAGCTCGGGTGCCTCCCAGTCGCTGTAATAATCGATGAGCGTGTGACCTAGGTCGAATACAACAGCCTTCATGTTCCAGTACAAGCTCGATTTCAATTCTTAAAACTTTTTCTAAACCGTATGGCACTTGACGAAGCGACCGATCGGTCGATGCCCATGGGAGGGTTGATTAAGTGAGCAGTTCAATGGAGGGCCGATGTATGTATGTGACCGATGCGGAAAGAGCCTGATCGACACCGTCGACCTACTATTGCTTTTTCTTCTCGCTGTGAACCTGGTGTTCGGCACTCTAATCTTGATGATGGGGAGCTGGTTCGGAATAGGCAGTTTCTTCCTGGCATTTCTTTTCGGCTCGGCTTTCATGATCAGGCGCAGGGAATGCAAGGACTGTGTTGCCGGTAAGATACGGCCTGGGACGGAAAAGTGAATCAGATATTCACCATGAGTAACCGACATCGATTTTATTAATGACGTGCCCATTCCATCTCCCCATGAAGGTTTACGTCATTGACAATGGGGGTCAATGGACCCACCGGGAATGGAGGGTCTTGAAGTACCTCAAGGTCGAGACGAAAATCCTGCCGAACACCACGCCGTTTGACCAGATCGGCGATGTCGACGCATTGGTGCTATCCGGCGGATCGCCGCACGTGGCCACAGACGAATGCCGCATGGGCAACAATGGCGATTACCTCGACCTAGCGGCATTCCCGATCCTGGGAATATGCGCTGGTATGCAGTTCATGTGCACCCATTTCGGGGGCGCCACCGAGGCAGCCAACCAGGCAGAGTTCGGAAAGGCCACACTCTATGTCGAGAAGGAAGACGATATCTTCGCCGGCCTGCCGAAGCAGTTCAATGTCTGGGAATCGCACAACGATGAGGTGAAGGTGCTGCCTCCTCAATTTGACGTTCTGGCCCGCACCGACGCCTGCCCCATCGAGGCGGTCAAGATGAAGGACCGCCCATATTATGGTCTCCAGTTCCACCCTGAGGTGGAAAACACTGAGCATGGCGAGGACATCTTCAAGAACTTCCTGAAGGTGGTTGAGCGCTGGCACAGTTGAGCGCAGACGAAAGAGAGGCGGTGCGCAAGGCAATAGATATCAAGCGCAAGAAGGACGTTTTCGAGAAGGTCCTGGGCAAGGAGATGCGCCGTGCTGGACTGGAATATGCTGCATATATCCGGGTCATCAGCGACATCCGCGACCTGGCCAAAAAGGAAAAGGTTGATTTGGCCAAGGCTGCCGAGACCTATCTGTTACAGCAGGAATAGGATGATTATCGCCAGTATCATAATGGCTATGGCCGCTGCGATCAGAGTCGTTCTCTTGTCTGAGCCGAAAAGGATGGGTATCGGGCCGATGAGGACCACACCCCCGACCTTCTTCCGATCTTCATTTGGTCCATCCTTGACGTTGGCATACTCTCCTGGATGGGTCGCGTCCTGATCATCTTCGCCGAAGGCCGGTCCGAGCGCCATCAAAACGATCCCGGCAAATATGGCCAGGAGCGGGAGTGAGCCCAACGCATTATCACTGGTCAGGACCGGCACGATCACCACCAGATAGAACTTGATCATACCGGTGTAGACCGACCACGCCGTCGTGATGAGCCCGATGGCGAGTAGCCCAACTCCGACCCGTCGCACCGTTGAAGAACGCATCGCTCCGATACCCTTGCCCGCGTTCTTGAAACTTGCTCAGGGAACGTAAATAAGCCGGAAGGGACCATAGCATCACGATGAGCGACGACATCTATTCGAACGTACTGGCCGATGAGTTTCTGCCCGGGGTCATGTATCCTTTCCACTGGTCGGTCATGTCCGGGATAGTGGATGCCAGCTGGAACCGGATAAGGCGGGACCTCAGGGTGGAGGGCGAGGACGTCCAATTCGTTCGCACATTCTATCACCACGCCTACTGGAACACGACCAAGATTGCGGCCATCCTCAAGGCCGCAGGGATACCCCAGACAGTCATCGATCGCCTGTTCGAGCCCCCCGCTGCAAGGGGATACTCGACCCTGGATGAAGATTCCGCCGATCGCATCCTGGTGATCGATCGGTCAGCCATCGTGCAGAACCTGGAGCAATCGATCATGGAATCGGAGCGGCGGCTGGAGGAAATCCAGCGCAAGCAGGGCGAGTGGGAGACAGAGGAGAGGATGGTCCGGGAGTTCGATCTCGTCCTTGACATTGTGCGGGATGTGATCTTCAGAGAGACCTCGGCTTGGCTGCTGGTCGGCCTCAACTTGTCTCTGCTTGACGAGTGGACCGGCCACCATCAAGAACTAAGGCACAAGAGACGGCGTCATGAGGCGGCCGCCGGTCAGTTGTCCCAGGACAAGATGGAGGAGGTGCGCTCCATGGTCAATCGGTATTACTCGTATTGGGAACTATCACGTTCGGTCAGGGCTTTAGGAAGACGCCTGGCCGAGGAGCGGCTTTTTGCCTTGGGGGACAGATTCGTGAAATGGAAATTGTTGGGAGCCAAAGAGGACGTCAGATATCTGACGGTCCACGAGGTCGATCAGATCGTGAGCGGCGGTTGCGCCACGAACACATGCAATGACTATGCCCTGAGGGCAAGGGTCAGACGTACCGAAATGGACCAGCATGCCGCGGACGGGCTTCCCTCGATCATCCGGGGAGAAGCGGCCCCCCTCTTGCCTTGGAGAAAGGAAGGGAAACGTCCAGCCCACTAAATGGTGCGTTAGTGGTTGTGTCCGACCATATGCCCGAACGCATGCACCGTCATTGGCAGGACCTTCACATTTCCCTTGCGACCATCATCCAGGAATGCCTGGATATCATATCCGTAGTCCTTCCGGCACATACGGATCATCTCCATCCCTTCGGTAATGCCGAACTTAAGGATCAGTTTCAGCGCGGGACGGACCAACGGGTTGTGGATGCTGCGCGTGGCCCAATCATTGACGATCGCCGGCGACCATCTAAGATTGTGCTCCCAGCAATCCAGGAACAGCTGGGTGTGTGCCTTGCTCATCTGATCGGCGGTGAAAGATCTCTCGCTGTTGCTCAACTCTCCGGTGGCGACGAAGAATAGGGGCACGATCAAGGAGCGGTAACCATCGATCTTCTTGAGAAGCTCCAGCGTCATGTCCACGTCCCTTTCCGTCTCACCGGGCAGTCCCATTATTAGGGTGGCGCAGGGGATCCAGTGGTTTCTCTCCAGGATCTCGAACCCGCTGACAACCGTTTCTTGCCAGGCATCCGGCTCGAAAGGCCGGCACTTGCCTACCATATATCTTCTCATCAATTCCGGGCTTCCCGTCTCTATCCCCGTCTGCCCAGACATCCATTCCTTCTCTGTGACCTTCATTATTTCGGAGATCTTCCTGATCTCGTCTGGAGCGCTCGCAACAGACGCCAACGCGAAATGGGAGACGGTCATCCGGGTCACTCCCGGGACCTCGCTGACGGCTTGGAAGAGACCAACCAGTTGCTTAGGGTCGACCTCGATCCTCTTGGCCCCGTAGCGGACCACATCCTCTGCATGCAAGCAAGGTTGCCTGCCTGCCGCTATGTTCACCCTTACGTCCGCGAGAACGTCGTTGACGTCACGGCTGCGGTACTTAGCCATGGTCGGCACACAGAAATCACACCCCCTCCCGCATCCCCTGGAGATCTCGACAAGGCCATCCACAGTGGCTCCGTTGAGCAGAGCGATGCGGTCGATGGGGGTGACCTCCCCAATCACCATTCCTGGCAATGCTTCTCCTCGGACCGCCTTCTTGAAAAGTTCCGGAACGACCATTTCACCTTCACCCAGGACAACGGTCGTGATTCCGAGATCCTTGCGGACCATCATTTCGGTCAACTGCCATGCGCCGGGACCTCCGACGATCAGATTGGGTCTGTACCTCAGGATGGAAGGGTGATTCAGCACCTCCCGGAATTTGATCTTCATGAACGCGTCCCCCCCGAAGATGTTCGTGAACGTGGAGGTGGCGGGCCCTATCCCCAAAGGATCGTTCTCGGTGAATCCGACCACCTTGGTATCCGGGCCAATGACCTTGTCGAGATGTTCTGGATGAGCAACGACGACATCTCCCCTGTTGAATCCCCCGTTCAAAAGGATAGATTCTATCTTCCTTGTCCCGCAGGGTGCCACCGGAACGGAACCGTCCTTGTTGACCTCTACCGGAGGACAGAACAATGAATAATAGACCGATTCCGGGACCAATCCTTCCGGGATCACCGCACTGAAACCGAGGAAGATGCTGCCACCATACTCGCTCATCAAAGTCCGATCGGCCGTTAACACGATCGGATACCCACCTTTCCGTAACAAATTGACGACCTCCTACCAGCCATTAGGGGTCTGCCAGGGTGACTTTATGCCCTTGTAGGCCTCGATCTTTACCGTTCCTTCTATTTAATTCCTGATTCTAGAGTTTCGTATAAAAAACATGTTGTGGCACAATTGAACTTCTGGCCGCTTACTTTGTTGGCAGGTCAAGGGATCATTATCTATCATATGGCAACACGATCGGACGGACCAAGCCAATTAGACCTTGCGCCAACGTATTTATGAGACGAGCATGATAAGGTGAAGAAGGTGTCTTTTTGACCTCGCTGAGGGCTGTTATCAGTGAGATACTTCAATCCAGGAATTTTCAGATTTCCGACCTGGGCGGGTTCCTCACGGGGAAACGGAGGGACGTAGAGGTAGTCTTTTTGCTTTTGGTCGACAGGGATGACAAGGCCTTTTCCGACTTCATCGAGCGATTCAAGGACTTCAAGGGCAAGCGGGTCATCGCTACCCTGTTGCCGCTGACTGAATCGATGATAGCGAAGCTGGACGAGCGCACGTTCGTCTGGGACCGGGAAGCGATCGAACACGAGATCGGCCGCGTCCACATCGAGAGGATAGTGGGAGAGAAAGACCATGGGTTGGTGGACGAGTTCGGGGCTGACGACTATCCGAAGATGGTGACCGCGGAGGATCTGGACAAGGCCGTGGACCAGGATTTCGGCGAGAAGATCGTCAAACCGATCGTTGATGTCGAAGATGTCAAGCAGATCGCGGCCCAGACCGTGGCCGGATTCCGGCACAGGCTGGAGCTGGTCCCGCATTACGTTTTCAATTACAAGGCTTCGCTTTACATCGATGACAACAAGCTTGGCA
>JBEKDM010000149.1:0-5366 GCA_050014375.1 Methanomassiliicoccales archaeon
GGCTGCCGGGCCGCTCGACGACATCAATGTCATGATCGGAAAGTATCGGCGCTAGCCCTTCTACTTCTCTTCTTCCGCTTTCTCGAGTCGCTTGATCTTCTTGGCGGCGTCGCCGATAACGCCCATGATGGTGTGGAACTCCCAGCTCGTCGGGATAGCCCGGCCCATCATTCTGCGGAACATGATGCTGGTCTTTTCCCTGCGGTGGTCTGGATAGTCGATCGCGTCCAGCAACGAGTCGAAGAACTCGAACATCTTTAATTTCTCTGCCTCTGAAGCTTTCTTCGGGTTGCTCGGCTTACCGTGGCTGGCAAAGATCTCGTACATGAGGATGGTCGCCGCGTGTGAAAGGTTCAGGATCGGGTATTCTTCGTTCGAAGGGATATTGACCAGGATGTCGCATCGGGTCAGCTGTTCTTGGGTAAGCCCGATGTCCTCCCGGCCGAATACCAGCGCCACTTCATCCTCCTGATCCTTTATCCGGTCTGCCAGTTCTCTTGGTGTTATCGGTATGCGTATGAAATGTTTGTCACCATAGGTGATTATCCCACTGGTGCCGACGATGAGGAAGCATCCTTCGATCGCCTCTTCGAAGCTGGAAACGGTGGTCGCTCCTCTGAGGATGTACCCGCCATGCTTCGCTCTCTTGAACGCCTCATCGGTAAGTTCGCAGGGGTTCACCATGAACAGTCGTTCGAACCCGAAATTCCCCATCGACCTGGCCACCGCTCCCACGTTCCCATCCGTCTGGGGTTCCACCAGGACGATCCTAAAGCTGGTCATTTATCTCCCTTCGCTCAGCGAAACAACCCTGGGTATAATTGTTTTCTGGAAGAGACGACCAACCTAGTCGAGCCTATTCAATTTCTTGAGCACTGCCAGCGCTTTCAAGGTGACCCAATGGCTCGGGTCGTCAGGCCGTTCCATGGATACCAGCATCCTTCCATAATAGCTCCTTTCGTTCCTCCATTTGCCATCGGGTCCGCGCTTTGACTTGATCAGATCCACCGCGTCTTCCATCCTGTCGTCGCGGTATCCTAGATCGGCGAGCACCTCGAGCATCTCCAGGACATCGGTGTCCCAGAAGTGAGGGAAGCCTAGTCTTGTCCATTCTGGCTTGGCGACCTTGCTGAGTTTGTGGCTCCTTTTATAGAGATGATGCTTCAGCAAATGTTCCGCCCCCATCGAGGCAACCTGGGACAGAGCCTCCGATCGGTCCTCGCTCGGTATCGCCGATATTGCTTTCAGCGACTTGATCGCCCCCATGTGGCAGGTGTGTCTACCCCAGCAGTTGTTCATGCCGTATGGCCAACCCTTCGGGGCTGGACCCTCATTGTCGTCAAATCGTTGATATCGTGCAATCCAATCCACACCCGCTCGGACCCGAGCATCGTTGCCCATTCGATAACGAAGCATGGACCAGACCAAGTTCCCATGAAGGCAAGGAACTATGTGGGTCTCACATCCTCCATCACCGGAACCGGTATACGCAAAGCCCCCACTATGATGTTGTGACCATCTTAGAAGGAACTCTGCAGCAGACCTTACTCTGGGGTCATTGCCGTCCACTCCAAGCTGGGCTAGTAGGATAACGTTCCATACTGTCCCTTTGTACTTAGAGCGCATGTAAAAATCCTCCTCTTTGCCCCAGAAGCCCCCGGGACACTGCTTGGAAAGGATTATTGGAATCGGCCCGGTTTGCATCGCTTCCAGACGAGCAGTGGCCACTTCCGGCTCCGATTCCGAGAATCCTTCTATCTCTGTCAAAGTGGCAAGCCTTACGGTAGGATCGTCCGATGAAGATAGCCAGTCGACGATTTCTTGATAGGATCTTCCTTCGCCCAGGGACATATCTCAGAAACGATTGACGGGATTTCTAAATAATTCTGTCGAGTGTGCGGCTGCACCGAACGAGATTGAAATCAAAGATCGCGTTCTATTCTTATTGGGAAGTTGTTCTAATGCCATCTGCAGGTTCGGAGATGAGGGCGAAAGGCTAACTATCGTTCAAGACTTTACGTCCATCATGGGCTGGCATGCCGCCGTCATGATCGCCTACGACGGGCGCGATTTCACCGGGTCCCAAAGGCAACCAGACAAGATGACCGTGGAAGATGAGTGCATCCGGGCACTGAGGAAGATATGTGCCATTGATTCGGCTAAAGAATCCAGGTTCAGGGCTGCGAGCAGGACGGACCGCGGTGTATCTGCCCTCTGCAACGTTATCGCATTCGACACTGATTTCAAGAAGGAGCGGTTACTGCAGGCCTTGAATGCGGCGTCAGAGAAGGTCTATTTCTATGCCTACGCGGAGGTCGGTCCGGATTTCTCCCCCAGACGGGCCAAGCAGCGTTGGTATCGATACTTCCTACCTTCAGGGAAGGACATGGATCTTGAGATGATGGAACAGGCAGCGCAAGAGTTCGTGGGAAAGCATGATTTCAAAAGGTTCTGCAAAGCCGAAGGGAAGAGCTCGGAAAAGACGATCGATTCGATCGTACTGACCCGCTTGGGGGATATCATCGTCATCGATCTCAAAGGCAGAGAATTCCTCCGCAACATGGTCAGGCGCATTGTGGCGGCGTTGTCCTCCGTTTCGGAAGGGAGTTCAAGTATTCAGGATGTGAGGGAAGCATTGGAGGATCGGGACGTGTCGTTCGGACTCGCCCCATCCGAGGGATTGGTCCTCATGCAAATCGATTACGGGATCGATTTCGTCGAGGTCTGCCCTCCTACACTGGAGAGGAAGACCAGAATGAAACGATCGGAAAAAATGATCGAGCTCCTTTTCTATGATTCGCTCTTGGTCAGATGTGGATTGGATTAACCATCCAACTCGGATAATCCAGGTATACTTATATTTATACTTAACTGTAGCATGCTCCGAATCCCTTCATATATACCCTCCGCAGTCCCTTTGACAAGGCTGAAGGAAGCAGCCTGTAGGTCTTTGGAGAAGGACCACGGGAAACACGACGCCGGGACGGAGCAAAGACTCCGTCCCGCATGATATTCGTTTTTTAAACATGAATCGCGTTGTTACCGCTCGTGAAGTTGGCACTGACGGGAACTCCGGGGACAGGTAAGTCCACGGTGGCGAAGATATTGATGTCTAGAGGCTTGAAGGTCGCTGAACTGGGCGAATTGGCCAAAGAGAGGAAATTGCTGGAAAAGTTCGACCGCAAGCGTGGCACCTACGAGGTCGACATCGATAAGCTGGACCTGGCGGTCGGTGAAATGGATGACGATCAAACAACTGTCCTGGTGGGGCACTTGTCACATCTCGTCAATTCCGATATTGTGATCGTGCTTCGATGCCGCCCATCTGTGCTGGCCGCAAGACTAAAGGCCCGTGGTTACCGGGAGTGCAAAGTGGCGGAGAACGCAGAGGCTGAGGCTCTAGATGTGATCCTGGTCGAGTCCGCGGAGACCGGTCGTGAGGTATACGAGGTGGATACCACCAACATCTCACCGGAAGAGACTGCGGACGCCGTGATGTCGATACTGGCCGGAGAAAAGGAGAAGTACGCCATCGGAAATATTGACTGGAGCGAGGAGGCGTTGGATTGGTCCTAGATTCGAAGCGCGGCAAGGTGGAATTCATCCTCATGCCAATGGCAAAGAGGCTAACCCGTTTCTCGCCCAATGCGATCTCGGGGATGTCTCTAGTTATCGCGCTCTTCGCAGCACTGGCCACATTCTATAGTCCCGAGCATTGGCAGATATTGCTGCCTTTGGTCTCGATATTGGTCCTGGTTTCCGGGCTATTCGATGCGTTGGATGGTAAGGTCGCCCGTCTCACGGGCAAGACCTCTAAGCGGGGCGATTTCCTGGACCATGTGCTCGACAGGTATGCCGACGTTCTTATGATAGGCGCGGTGGCCGTCAGCGCCTGGTGCAACCCCTATCTGGGGATGGCGGCTATCATCGGCGTTCTGCTCACCAGCTACATGGGCACTCAAGCTCAGGCGGTTGGTGCAGACAGAAAGTACTCGGGTCTTCTTGGCCGGGCTGACCGGATCGTGCTTTCTCTCATTATCCCGCTGGTCCAGTTCGCCATCATGTCCGTGAACGGCTACGGTTGGCTGACATTTGGGCCGATAAAGCTCTCCGCCTTTGAACTGATGATGCTCTGGTTCGCCGTGGTCGGCAATCTTACCGCGATCCAGAGAGCCTGGGGTACGTGGAAGGAGCTCAAGGGAAAATGATCATTTCGGAGGTTTCTCTTCCTTACCCTTCTCCGGAGGTTTCGCCTCGGTCCTGCCACGGTTCATGTCAATGGTCTTGAACCGGTAATAATTGAGAGGATGCCGGATCTTGCCCGACCGGCACATGGCATCCTGGTCTACACAGATGCCATTCGTCCTCATGGTCGAGCATTCCGGGGGGGAATACTTTTTGCCCATCCCATCTCCGGTGATGTGCCTGACCTGATACTCGGTCATCTTATTGTCCAAGTCAGGCGATGAGTAGAACGTCCTGATGATCTGCTCGGTCGGCATGCCGATGTAGCTCAGGAACGTGGTCAATGCAAAACGTCCGGCATGAGGCATGTTCTTACCTGCCTGGGCCTGGGAGACGAGTGCTTTCATGCAGGGAGGGAAGTTTACGATGCGAACCTCTCCGAACTCGTTCCCTTTGTACTTGCTGCGGATCTCTTCTACTAGGGCGGAGACCTCGCTCACATCCTCCCTGAACGCATCAATGATGGCTTCCGAGACAGGCAGCGGTAGCTCGTGCTCGATCTTCTCATCGAGTGCCTGCTCGAGCACTCTGGCGAACTTCACTTTGGACAGCGAGATATAGCCCCGTTTCACTTCCTGATTCACAAGTTTCCATTCCTTGCCTCGGATGCCAGACGTATATCGTAGAAAATCGCAGAAATGCATCGATGGCAACTCGCCGTCAAGTTGGGATGAGACACCCAGGTCGGATGCGACCTCCATTTGCAGCGAAACGTCCTCGGTGTGAAGCCTCTCCGCCAGGGTCTTGGCCTCCCCCATGGCGTAGCGTCTTATCAGGAAATCGTCGCCCACACTGGACACTATCATCCTTGCCACCGGATAGGACAACACCTCGGCCAGGAACTCCTCCTCGGTGCTCGATGGATTGGTTTGGATCTTGGTATCGTTCAATGCCTCCAGTACCCTTTTCCTTCCTCTTCGCCTTGCCTCGGGGTATGCAGTACGACTTATCAGATCCTCAAGCGAAACTCCGTTGCTTCGGACGAAATCCGATGCGCCTTTGACAAAAGGGTACCTGGCGAGGAACTTCGCATCCATTTGGTGATTGTGAGCGCCATCCCGATATTTATGGGCATTCCGTTGAGCATCAGAACGGACGCGGCTTCAAATTGAGAAATCCAG
>JBEKDM010000150.1:0-5303 GCA_050014375.1 Methanomassiliicoccales archaeon
TTTTCCTTTGGGAGCTTTTCCAACGCTTCGTCAGTAACGAATTCCGGTCTGGTCTCGAAGATGATCTTCTTGGCTTGGGGGAACGCATCCAATATCTCCCGGCGCATCTCGGAGGGGATCTCCCTTTCGTCCAGGAAGCTACCGGAGGTGTATATCTTGACCATCGGTTCCCCTGAGTACTTGCCCTTGACGCTAGCCAACTGGGCTCGTAGGTCATCGGTCGTGATGCCCTGATCGCTCTCCACGTTGTAGCCGCACATGGTGCATCCCTTCTGGAACGCCCACCAGCAGCCCTTGGTGCGTAGTATTGCCACCATTGCCTTTACCTTGTCCGCACCGATCATGTCGTCTTCCTTCCAGACGGCCGTTGGTATGCACCGCAGAGCTACATCGTTCATCTCGGATCAGTCTCGCATCGACGCTCGAGCGTCAGGATTGTGTCATCCTGCGCCCGAATATAAAGTTGTCCTGCGATCGGAGTGTTATCCGTCACAATGTCATCGTATATGGGCCAGCACGATCTTATTGATGTTATCATCTGTGATTTCTGGGGGTTGTCTTTTTTAATATCCTCTTCGCGCTCCTCATGTCAAACCCAATTCAGAAAGATAGGTGACCTAACCGTCGACAATACGTTGGCGCATGGTCCGTGACCGAAGCCATTATAGATGATGGCAGAGGCGATAAGGTGAGAGCTTAATGAACGTAATTGTGGCGAATGATGGTAAACCGCATTCGGAGAAGGCGGCACAATATGCGATAGTGCTCGCCAAAGTCCTCAGATGCAATCTCTATGCCATATACGTGGTGAGCCCCAAGGCTGAATTGGAAAAGGACAAGAACATCAGGAACGGCATGCGTGTGCTGGGTCGGACGAAGATTAAGGCGGCGGAGATCGGTGTCGAGCTCAATACGCTCCTTGAAGCGGGAGATCCATTCGACACGATCATGGAGGCAGCGGAGCGGACCGAGGCCGACATGATAATCGTGGGCAGTTCCGGCAAGACCGGGATGAAGGCAAAATTCTCAGGCAGCACTGCCGAGTCCATCTATAAAACGGCCACTTGCACGGTGACCGTGGTAAGATAAAAAAATAGGACTTTTCATCTAACGCGATAACGAATGACAATTTGGCATGCATATACTGGTTGCAATTATGGGCGACCATTCTCGGAAAAGACGCCCTCTTATCTTCAGACCTATCAAATGCATCTGCCACCGAGTTTTTGATACTCCGATGGAGGTTATCCTTCGAATCGTTCGTGGGCCGTTGCCCAAAAAATTATGGTGCCACATGACCATTAGGGTTATCAGTACCGATCCATGGTCCCACGTTTTCTGGACAGGTTCTCGAACAAAGTAAACATGGCGTAGCCAAAGAATATCGCGAACAGGCCGACCAGCAGTTCCAACCCGAGGATCTCGGAAATCCCCAGCAACGAAGTTCCGTCCACCGCCAAAGATCCCTGGCTATATTCAATTTATGCTAGACAATATCAGGCACGGGAGGGTTTTTGGTAAATTCTCTCCCGACTCTTGAAGGTCGTGAATAGATGAGATGCCTCGCCGACCAAGGTCTCGGTGTTGCCCATGACGAAATAACCACCATGGTTCAGCGATTCGTAGAACTTCATGTAGAGGTGCTCCTGCATGTCCCGAGTGAAGTATATCACGACGTTCCGGCAGAAGATGCAATCGAACCTGGCCGGGGGTTTGGACGATATTAGGTCGATCTTGCGGAAGTCTACCATATCAATGATGTCCTGGGATATCTGGTACATCTCCCCATCAAGGGTGAAATACCTTTGCAAGTACTCCTTCTTGATGTTCGTCAATTGGCGAGGAAGGTATTTCCCGACGGACGCAGCGTCCAGGCTGGGGTCGTCAATATCCGAGCCGATGATCTTGACCTTGAAATTATTAAGCTCTTCTCCGAGCAGCTCGTGCAGCATGATTGCGATCGAGTAAGGTTCTTCTCCGCTGGAGCAACCGGCACTCCATACAGTGATGTCTCCCTTTCCCTGTTTGACCTTATCATAGATCAGGAGAGGCAACACCTCCTCTTCCATCGCCTTGAATACTATGGGGTCCCGGAAGAACTGGGTCACGTTGATCGTGAGGTCGTCCAGGAGCTGGTCATACTCGGTCGGATTGGAATCCAGAAAATTGCAATAGTCCGAATAGGCTCTGGATCCACAACTGCGCATCCTGACCCCTATCCTTCTTTGCAGGTAGCTATCCTTATATTGACCGAGATCGAGCGATGTGCTGCGGAATATCTTCTTCTTCAGTGTGACGAAATCCTTGTCGGTGCAGATATGCTCCGGTGCCATCCTCACAAAGAGCATCGTGCTAGTATAGATAACGAGACGCCATGAATCTCAATATCGAGAGCGAGGTATCACCATCGAACAACTAGCTGGATGATCAGAATGCAGGGGAACGATCGGTCAGCAAGGTGACTCGTTCTTGATTATCACCGATGATTGCGGTTTCTTCGGTCTTTATAACCAATAAAATTACTGCATTGGTCTTAGAATTAGGCATTTCGCACCTGAAATGCACCTAGACTTGAACAATCTTCGATATCGGAGACTATTAGATAATGAATTAGGGGAGTACTGGAAATGGAAACGGACCAAGGAACTACAATACTATCTGAGATCGTGTCATCGGTGCCGGTCGCCACCTTTGCGATCGATGCGACCGCCAAGATCACTCATTTCAACAAGGCCGCCGAAGACATATCTGGGTACCCATCGTCGGAAGCGCTGGGCATGAGGCTCAGGGACGTCTTCGGAAACACTCTGGGCAAGAAGGGTTGTCCGGTTATCGACGCACTGAACAATGGCAATGGAATCGAGATCGAATCCATGGATGTCATCAATTCGGACAACGAATCGGTAAGCATCCATATGAAAGCGAGACCGATTTTCGACCAGACCGGAAAAGTAGTGGGAGGGATGGGCTTTCTGGAGCCGCTGGGAGCGTCCACGGAAGGACTTACCCGTTCGATAGTGGATCATGCACCCAACATGGTGATTTCAATCGAGTCGGATCTGAGCATCAGCTTCGTGAACCAGACCGCATTGAAGGTAATGGGAAAGAAGGAGGCGGACGTTCTCGGAAAGAAATGCTATGAAGTGTTCGATTCCGGTATCGGCGAGAAACCGGACGCTGTATTGGAGGCTGCCTTCAAGACCGGGGAGATGTCGAGGGGAGAGGTCGGAATAAAGGTCCAGGGGACCGAAAGACACTACCGCATCACCGCTGCGGCGCGCAAGGACGCGACTGGGAAGGTGGAAGGTGTCGTCGAGTATTTTAATGACATCACTAGGGAACTGGAGTACACCAATGAAGTTCTGACGCTCATGGAAAAGGCAGTCGCTGGAGACGTCAAAGCTAGGGCTAACGTTGACAAGTTCGAAGGGAATGATAAGAAGATTGTCCAGGGGATCAATGATACCCTCGACGCTTACCTGGCACCGCTCAAGGTCGCCGCGCACTACGTCAAGATGATCTCGAAGGGCGACATGCCTGGCAAGATCACCGCGAACTGGAACGGGGACTTCAACATAATGAAGACCAACCTGAACATGTGCATTGATGCCATCACCCACATGCTCGACGACTCGCAGATGCTAGAAAAGGCGGCGGCGGAGCAGAAGTTCGAAGTGCGGGCGGACATCTCTCGGCACATGGGCGATTTCTCCAAGGTGATCAACGGTTTCAACCAGACCCTCGACAAGGTGGTCGAAAGGACCTACTGGTACGAGCAGATCCTGGACTCGATCCCGTGGCCCATTTCGGTCACCGACATGGATATGCGCATCACTTTCATCAACAAGCCTGCGATGGGCATCCTGAAGGTAGATAGGAAGGACCTGTTGGGCAAACATTGTACGGTCTGGAACGGTCCGATCTGCAACACCAAGAACTGCGGGATCATCCGTCTCAAGGACGGCCTCCACTCCACCATATCCGAACGTGACGGAAAGAACTCGAAGATCGACGTGAACTTCTTGACCAACGCCAAGGGCGAGAACATCGGCCATGTCGAGGTCATCCAGGACGTGACAAAGACCATCCGCCAACAGAAATATCAAGCCGGAGAGTTCAAAAGACTCTCTGGTAACCTAAAGAACCTGTCCTTGGGCAGTCTGGACCTCGATCTGAACCTGACGGAAGCTGACGACTACACGAAGGAACTCAGCCAGGATTACCAAAATGTCAACAAGGACCTTGCCCTGGTCAGAGAAGCGATCTCGTCAATGGCGAAAGATGCCGATTCTTTGGTAGAGGCGGCAATAAATGGCAGGCTTACCACGAGGGCGGATGCCGCAAAGCATCACGGGGTTTACAACAAGATCGTGATAGGAGTAAATGACACCCTAGATGCCGTCATCGGTCCGTTGAACGTAGCGGCGAAGTATGTCGATGATATATCCAAGGGTACCATTCCAGCGAAGATCACTGATGAGTACAAAGGTGATTTCAACGTCATCAAGAATAACCTGAACCAGTGCATAGACGGACTTGGAGGTCTGGTAGAAGCGAACGCATCCCTCCAGAAGATGGCCGTGAACGACTTCACCGTCAAGGTCAGCAACTCCCATCAAGGGATCTACAATGAAGTGGCCGTTGCAGTTAATGCTGTGCAAGAGAGGATCGAACATGTAATTTCGACCCTGATCAGAATTTCACAAGGCGAATTGGATGACCTTGAAAGCTACAAGCAGCTGGGTAACGGTGCAGGAAGAAGGAGTCAGAACGACATGCTGGTTCCATCGATGATCAAGTTGATGGAGAACCTTGAAGCACTTATCGCGGACGCGGAGATGCTCGCCAAGGCGGCTGTCGATGGTAAGCTGAAGACCCGTGCCGATGCCAGCAAACACCATGGCGACTATCAGAAGATCGTGCAGGGCGTAAATGATACCCTTGATTCCGTAATCGGACCGATACGGGAGGCGATGAGGATCGCCGAGTCGTACGCGGAAGGCGATCTCACGGCCCGTGTCTCTATAGATGCAAAAGGCGACTTCGCAGCTTTCGCGACCTCGCTAGACAAGATCGGCGAGAGCATGTGCGAACTATTAGCGGAGGTCAACAACTCGGTCAACATGGTGTCGTCAACGTCCCAGGAGCTGGCCTCTTCGGCGGAAGAGATGAACGCCTCGACCGAGCAGGTCTCATCGGCGATACAGCAGATTTCAAAGGGTGCCCAGAGCCAAGCGGCCCAGGTCGACGAGACGGCAAATGCGATGGCCTCGGTCACCAAGACCGTGGAAGAGGCTGAAAAG
>JBEKDM010000151.1:0-5284 GCA_050014375.1 Methanomassiliicoccales archaeon
GGAATATACCCCCTCGAGGTCGACATCATCGGCCTGATGGCATTCTCGGTCACATTGGTCGTTATCGGGATCGTCGTGGCGATGCGTGCGTTGAAGGAGAAATAAACGACTTAGGGGCGCGAGCCCCTCTCCTTTTTGTTTACATATCTGATCTCTTAGGATGACCTCCTCATTACGGGACAAATAATATCATAGCCTAGTGATCCTGTGCTAAATTATCATGTTTTAGCAATAATTAGCAATGAGTAAGCATTCATTGTAGGAGAATTCGGGAAAATCCCGTACGCATTCCACGGTCGACTGGAAATCGGTAGAAACTACTCTATCCAGATCACGAGTGCAGTTGCTTGCTGACGTTGGATCCAGTTATTTTCGAGTCCCTGTCACGCATTCCTTTATCGATATCGTCAAATCGGATCAAGACTCGACGGATTTTGTTATAAACAATCGTTAATATATCGGATCCCAATTTTAGCCGCATGTCCCGTAAGATCTCATTTCCCACCGGAATCAACACACAATCCATCCATGCTGGCGAGGAGCCCGACCCGGTCACCAGGGCATCGTCCCCGAACATCGTCATGTCCACCACCTTCGTCACGGAGGCGAACGCTGGTTTCTCGGTGGAGGGGATGGAGGAAGGCAAATCATGGACCTATGGCCGTTGGGGGAATCCCACGGTACATCAGCTCGAGGAGAAGCTGGCCATATTGGAGAACGGAGAGGCGGCGATCGCCTTCGGCAGCGGTATGGGGGCGATCACGGCATTGCTGTTCCATACTCTGCGTGCCGGGGATCATGCGATCATCAGCGACGTCGCCTATGCCGCCCTCTCGGAGATGACCAACGAGATGATTCCAAACTTGGGCATATCCATAACCAAGGTCGATACATCGGAGCCTGATGCGGTGAGAAATGCATTAAGGCAAAACACCAAGCTGGTCTATATCGAAACGCCCTGCAATCCGCTCCTGCGCCTCACCGATATCGGTCGGATCGCCGATATCGCCCATGAGGGCGGTGCGAAACTGGCGATAGATTCCACCTTCGCCACCCCGATGGCAACACGGCCGCTCGAACTGGGCGCCGATTTCGTCATCCACTCCCTCACCAAGTATCTGGGCGGGCATGGCGACGCGCTTGGCGGTGCCATCATCGGTTCGAAGGCCGACCTGGCGCCTTTGCGCAAGAAGACGGCCATCCGGTTGGGCGGGGTACTGAGCCCATTTAACGCCTGGCTCATCATGCGGGGCATGGCCACGTTCCCGCTTCGGATGAGAGCACACGAGGAGAACGCGTTCTCCGTCGCCAGATACCTGGAAGGACATCCGAAGATCAAACGGGTGATCTATCCGGGATTGCCCTCTCACCCTCAATATGAACTCGCAAAGAGGCAGATGAGGAACTTCTCTGGGATGCTCACGTTCCAGATGGAGGACGGCCCAGCCGCCGCCGAGGTTTTCGCGGACAGGCTCCAGATCATTCATTACGCCGTCTCCCTGGGTCACCACCGTTCCTTGCTGTTCTACCTACCGACAGCCGACCTGATGCAGACAACGTTCAGGTTGAACACTCAGGAGCAGAAGGATTCCTGGGAAAGGTTCGCTGGCAAAGGGGTATTCCGTTTCTCCGTCGGGCTTGAGGACGCGAAGGACTTGATCAAGGACCTGGAGATCGCCCTGGAATACGTCTAGGTCGTAGAATTTGAGAATGGCCTAGAGGGAGTCCATCCTATCCTTGATGAACTGGAAAATGGGCAGCAGTAGCTCTATCCCAGGCATATCCATCGGTGACACGCCCAGCAGGTCCGCTCCTCTGATCAGGTTCGAGTTCGGCAAGGTGGCAATGAGCACCAGTTGTTCCTTCTTAAGCTCCTTTGCGACCAACGCCTCCTCGTTCTCCGACAAGCATTTGTTCAATATGACGAAAACGTTGCCGACGTCGATCTCTTTGGCCATCCGACTGATGGTGGCGGCGGTGTCGACCGAGCGCATTCCAGGCTCGACCACTATTAGCATGACGTCGACGTTCCTAGCTGTCGAGCGGCCGAGATGCTCCAGCCCGGCCTCCATGTCCATGATGACGACCTCTTCGCCCGAGAGCACATGGGACATGAGCGCTTTGAGCAGCGAGGACTCGGGACAGAAGCATCCACTTCCCGGTGTCTCGATCGTTCCCAAGACAAGCAGGACAACTCCGTCCGGTGCGCGTACCCCATACTGGTCGACGATGTCATCCACCTTCGGGTTCAGCTTGAACATCCCGCCGTAGCTGGAACCCGGTCTCGCGCCAGTTCTTTCCTCGATGAGGTCCAGCATTCCGGACAACGGCATGATGGACTCGCGTTCGTTCTTCGGTACTCCCAAAGCCGATGCCAAACTTGTCGCCGGGTCGGCGTCTATGGCGATGACCTTGCTGCCTTGGCGGGCATACAATCTCGCAAGCATCGCGGCGACTGTGGTCTTGCCCACCCCGCCCTTGCCCGCGATGGCGATCCTCATCCTACTACTTCCTCACGAAGACGATGCCGTGGCTCATGAGGTTGGCTTCCTTCAGCGTGACATCATAGAGCACCATCCTCTGACCCAGGATATCCGTGAAAACCGTCTCCTCGCCGTTGATGACGATCCTAGAGACGTCCTTCATGACTTCCTTGACCGCACCGTTCTCCTCCACGAAGACCGTCGACTCGCACATGGTAATGCCATCGTGGGGACGATACTTAAAATGGTGGGGAATTCTGCTAGAACGACCCAGGTTGGGGGGGTGTGGCATCCCATTTTGCATGGTGGGGAACCATAAGTTCAAAACGACTCAGGACGCCACATATAAATTTACGAAACCGAGGGTATTTGATTTCTTGCCCCGCATTCGATTCCTGAGAATCATCAGCCTAGGCGAACTTCCATTGCGAGTATTTTCCGTTGCCTTTCCTACGCGGCGGTTTAGGAACTTCTTCGATCAGCGCATTGAAGATATAGCGGATCGGGACCCGTTTCAGCTGGCCGGTCCAGTAGGGGCACTTGGTGCACCGAAAGCCCAGGTCCACCTTCTCGTCGAATAGGGTCTTGTTCCTGATCTGTAGCGTTTCAGAACCACAGACTGGGCAACGTCCTTTCGTGGCCGCTTCCGTCGTCTCCCTGTAGTGGATATGGAGCTTTATTGGTGTCTTGAGCACGGCAGCTTTACGGATGCGGATCTCGCTCGCCGTGTAATCCGAGTCCCTCTTCTTCAGCGCTTTGTGGACGAGTTCGGTGAGCATCCTTTGGGAGTCGACGGTCTGTTTCTCCCTGATGACCTCGGATATCGCCTCGACTAGGATCTTGGCCGGCGGTATTCGGTAGCTCATTCGGGCAGATAATAATCTGTGAGTACACATATTTTTCCGCTGATAAGAAACTTGGTTTCTTCCAATGTCAAGTTCGCAGAAGCATGAAATATACCCGGGTCGAATCGGACTGTGAGGATAGCATGGCGAAGAGCAGGGTCATCATCATGGGGGCGGCGGGCCGGGACTTTCACAACTTCAACACCTACTTCCGCGATAACGAATCGTATCAAGTGGTAGCGTTCACCGCCGCCCAGATACCGAACATTTCCAATAGGAGATATCCCGCCGAACTGGCCGGGAAAATGTATCCGGACGGGATAACGATCCATCCCGAGTCGGACCTGGTCTCGCTCATTCGAAAGGAGAAGATCGAACAGGTGGTGTTTGCCTATTCCGACATCTCTCATGTCGATCTGATGCATAAGGCATCATTGGTACTGGCGAATGGCGCCGATTTCCGATTGCTGGGCAACCCGGCGATAACGCTGGAGTCGTCCAGGCCGGTGATCAGCGTCTGTGCGGTGCGAACCGGCGCAGGAAAGAGCCAGACGACCCGGAAGATATGCCGCTTCCTGAAGAAGAAGGGATTGAGGGTAGTCGCCGTCCGTCATCCGATGCCTTATGGCGATCTGGTGAAACAGGCGGTGCAACGCTTCGCCACCTATGAGGATCTGGACAAGAACGAGTGCACCATCGAGGAACGTGAGGAGTACGAACCTCTTATTGACAACGGTATCGTGGTCTACGCCGGTGTCGATTACGAGAAGATACTGAGGGAAGCGGAGAAGGAGTCGGACGTGATCGTTTGGGACGGAGGGAACAACGACACTTCGTTCTACCAATCGAACATCCATATCGTTATTGCTGACCCGCTCCGGCCAGGTCATGAGATGACCTACCATCCGGGCGAGACGAACGTGCGCATGGCCGACGTCGTTGTCATCAACAAGGTGAACACCGCGGACCGTAAGGACATCCTGACGGTCAAGGAGAATGTCAGGAAGCTGAACCCGGACGTGCAGATCATCGAGGCGGCCTCGCCGATCAAGGTGGACGATCCGTCGATGATACGGGGCAAGAGAGTGCTGGTGGTAGAGGATGGTCCGACCGTAACGCATGGCGGCATGGCCTACGGGGCCGGGACGATCGCTGCAGAAGATAACGGGGCAGCGGAACTGGTCGATCCGCGGAAGTACGCGGTCGGTTCCATCGCTGAGACGTTCAAGAAGTTCACGAACCTGGGACCGATACTACCGGCCATGGGTTACGGGGAGGCGCAGGTCCACGAGCTCGAGGAGACGATCAACAACACCGATTGTGATGTTGTTGTCGCTGGCACTCCGATCGACCTGAACCGAGTGATCAAGGTGAACAAACCGATCGTCCGCGTGCATTATGAACTGGCGGAGATAGGGCATCCCACGTTGGAGGAGTACATCGACCAGAGCCTTGGACCATTATTGGAAAAGTGCGAGGACATGTGCAAGATCCTGTAGACCGGTGTCCAAAAAGACTGAAATAGTGTCTACCGCATCGACTGGAACGCTCGGCGGGGGTAGCCAAGCTCGGCCAACGGCGCAGGACTTAAGATTCTGTCCCTAGCGGTTCGCGGGTTCAAATCCCACCCCCCGCACCAACTATAATTGTGAACCATATATTTATTACTAATTAAGTCTATTATCATCCATGGCCAGGCCGGAGGAGATCGGAATCGAGAAACACCTTACCATTCAGGATCTGGAGAGGCAGATCAAGACGCTGGAAAAGGACACCAGAGTGCTGAAAACGCTCTACTTCGTGCGTTACCGATATGAGGGAAAGAGCGTCGAAGAAGCGGCCAGACTTGTCGGCACGAGCAAGAACAACGCCTACATCTGGCAGGAACGATGGAACGAATCCGGGTATGAAGGAATCATACCCAGGTTTGCCGGGGGCAAACCGTCCAAGCTGACC
>JBEKDM010000152.1:0-5226 GCA_050014375.1 Methanomassiliicoccales archaeon
GAGATGCATTCAAGAAGCACGGCAAGAGCGTCGGCCAGGTCTTGTTGACCTACGGCGCCTTCTCCGACCGGAAGAGGTACCTCAACCTGAGGGCGTCCATTGACGAACTGTTCCGGCTGGGCGCCATCCCGGTCGTGAACGAGAACGATGTCATTTCCACTGACGAGATCGACGAAATATTCGGCGACAACGACAAACTATCGGCACTGGTAGCTAGCAAGATCGATGCCGATCTTCTAATTCTACTAACCGACGTCGAAGGCCTTTACGACCGCAACCCAGACGCCGATCCGGACGCCATGCTCATTCCCACGGTTGACGAGATCACCAAGGACATCGAGCGCATTGCTGGTTCCCACCGCAACGAGAGGAGCGTGGGCGGCATGAAGACCAAGATCAACGCGGCCAAGATATCCATGGAGTCGGGCTGCAACATGATCATCGCCAATGGTCGCGCCAAGGACATCATCGTTAGGGTGGTCGAAGGGGAAGAGGTCGGAACGTTGTTCTCCTCCAAAGCGAAATACAGTAACAAAGAGCGTTGGATACTGTTCGCCTGCCCCCGCGGCAAGATAAACGTGGATGCTGGTGCACAAAAAGCGTTGCGGGGCGGCGCCAGCCTGCTTCCGTGCGGGATAACCTCCATCGATGGCGATTTCCGGGAAGGCGACGTCGTCCGCATCGGGGACTTCGCCAAAGGCATCGCCAACTTCGCCTCCACCGCGATGCCGAAGCTCATAGAACATTGCAAGGTCGAGAATGGAGCTGGCCAGAAGGTCGGAAACAACAAGGTGGCGGTGGACAGCCACAATATCGTCATCTTCGATTGAAAGCGACCGGCCTTCATTTTAATAATAAATCCAGCGTTAGCGGAAGTGATGATAGGCAGCACTTACCTGCTGATCGCCTTGGCAACCTTCGCTGTGATCAACGGGGCATCCTTCCTCCTTTACCGGGGAGACAAGCTGAGAGCGAAGCGAAACGAATGGAGGACCCCAGAAGCCAGGCTGCTTATTGTTGCGTTTTTCGGTCCATACGGAGCGTTATGGGCCATGAGACGGTACCGGCACAAGACCAAGCACGCCAAGTTCCTCCTGGTCCCGGTGTTTTTAATATGCAGACGGGACTGATCGTGTTCCTGGTCGTGCGATATATGCCATTCTGGGCATGAACTTCTCACTCGGAATGGCCGCTCATTTCTTCTCGAGACCTTCCAACGCTGCAGGAAGGCTTTCGAGCACTGCTGCCAGGCCAGATAAGTGAAGGTTCATGGCTACCGCGCCCAGCACTTCCTTCCGCGTGGCACCGGCCGTCTTGGCCATCATGGCATGGAACATGACACCCCGGGGATTGCGGTTCGCCGTCTGGATGGCGATGTTGATCAGTTGTTTCGTCTTCTGATCGAGCCCCTCGAGCTGCCTCTGTGCATCGACCAGCTGGTCGAATCGGTCGGCCAGGTCCGGAAATTCCTCTTTGAATAGCTGCATCGGGTTCTTGTCCATGAGTGGGTATTCTCCTTGGACCGAATAATGCCATTGCTATAATGACATGTCCGGAACAATAAGGGAAAATCAGCCTCCGGGCATTTCGTTTGTTGATGCCTTAGGAAAGATATTATGTCGGACGGTGGATGACATCGACCGATCGTGATGAATGTTCTTGTCCTAGACGGGTCGTGGCAACCTGTTCCTGCCCTGGAGAACGTGAAAGCTGAGCTGAAGGAGCGAATGGCGGACAAAGGCCACCAGCTGGAAGAGATAGTTCTCCGGGAAAAGAGCATGAGCAGATGCACAGGATGCTTTGACTGCTGGGTGAAGCGGCCCGGCCTCTGTGTCTATGAGGATGACAGCCAGAAGGTGGCCAGCTGCATCGCCAACGCACAGCTCATGGTCATGCTGACACCGATCACCTTCGGCGGATATAGCAGCCTGCTCAAGAACGCGTTGGACCGGCAATTGCCCGTGCTCCTGCCTTTCTTCGAGAAAGTGCAGGGTGAGTTGCATCACGCACTTAGATACGAATCATATCCGACCATGCTGGTGGTGGGTTCGATCGACAAGGAGGACAGGCTCCACGAGAACGTGTTCGCCCGTTTGGTTAAGAGGAATTCCGTCAACGGGCGTGCGCCCAGGTCCAATTCGCTCGTCGTGTACGATAGGGAAACAAGGGAGGAGGTCTCGCGAAAACTGGACCTTGTCCTCGATGGTATGGGGGTCGTGCCATGATGAAGAAAGCTCTGCTGCTCGTCGGCAGCCCGAAGTCCAACGGTGGCACCTCGAAGATCATCGCCGATCATTTGGCCTCGCGGTTACGGGAGATCCACTTAGATGTGGAGATCAAGCACGTACACCAGGCTATCGACGGAGGGAAGGAGGACGAGCTTTTTGACGCCATCGACAGATCCGAGTCGGTGGTCCTGCTGTTCCCATTATACATCGATAGCCTCCCGTCAGGAGTGGTCCGTTTCTTCGAGCTGTTCCAGGAGCGCAAGGGACAGAACGGGGGGAAGGGCAAGCCGTTCTATGCGATCGTCAATTCCGGATCCCCGGAATCTATCCAGAGCACGGTCGCGCTGGAGATATGCGTATTATTCGCCCGCGACACCGGGTTCTCCTGGAATGGCGGTGGGGCGGTGGGCGGGGGGAGCATGCTGGAGGGCAGAACGCTCGAGGAATCAGGCGGCAAGGCCAAGAACCTGAGGGCCGGACTTGCGCTGCTGGCCGTGTCCATTTCCCTGGGAGGCGGTCTCTCGAAGCAGGCACGGGACCTGATAGGAAGGCCTCTGGTCCCGAAGTTCCTGTTCTTGTATTTCGGCAATAGGATGTGGCGCAAGACCGCAGAAAACAATGGTGTAGCGGACAGACTGTACGATAAACCGCTGGCCAAGAAGTGATTGGCTGCGATACCTTCAAAAGGAATTGACATATTCTAACACTCTCTGTATTCGCCCTTTGTCGGGCGTTTGGCGGTCTGAGATTTGATCCGAGGCATCATCATGGCAAATAAACCGATGGTCTGGATGGACGGCAAGATGGTCGAACAGGACAAGGCGTACGTGCCGCTCATGGCGCATGCTCTGCACTATGGCAGCGGCGTCTTCGAGGGCATCCGCCTCTACGACACGAAGAAAGGCCGGGCCATCTTCCGGCTGCAGGACCACATCGTCCGCCTGTTCAACTCCTCGAAGATTCTGGATATGAAGATCCCCTACTCGATCGAGGAGATCTGCGAGGCGACCCGAGAGGTTGTCAGGCAGACCAAGACCGACATCGATTACATCCGGCCGATAGCATATTATGGACTGGGGGAGCCGGGCAAGATCGTCCTGAACCCGGCCAAGTTCAAGGTCAACGTGGCCGTGGCAACCGCCAAGATGGGCTCCTACATGGGAAAGGAGCAGCTGGAGAAGGGCGCGTGCATCATGACCTCCTCATGGGAGAAGCCATCGAACAAGTCAACGTCGCTCCAGGCCAAGATATGCGGAAACTATGTCAACTCGGTCATCGCCAAGATCGAGTCCAACCAGCATGGTGCCGATGAGGCGCTCATGCTGAATTCGAACGGTACGGTCGCGGAAGGCCCGGGAGAGAACATGTTCATCGTCAGAGGGGGCAAGCTTATCACCCCGCCGATCTCCGCAGGCGTCCTGGAAGGGATCACCAAGGACTCGATCCTGACGATCGCCAAGGACCTGAAGATCGACGTCATCGAACGTGACATCACCAGAGGAGAGATATTCATCGCCGATGAGTTCTTCATGACCGGCACAGCCGCCGAGGTGACCCCGTGCAGTTACCTGGATGGCCGGATGATAGGGGACGGAAAGGCCGGACCGATCACCAAGAAGCTGCAGACTGCGTTCTTCAAGGCGGCCAGGGGCCAGGACAAGAAATATGACAAGTGGCTCGACTACGTCGATATCTAGGGAAACATAAAGCCGCCCCAGGATTCTCCTGCGGGGCGGCGTCCAAACACCCTTCAACCACCGTTTCGGATCTTTTTCTGGTCGCATGCTGTTCCGGGTAAAAATGAATAATCAATACGTGATGCACCAGGTGGAAGGTGACATATTTGGAAGAGAAGGACATCTCCCTTCTGGTCAAGAGCGGTGACCATGATAAGGTCAAGATGGTGGTAAGGCATGCTGAGCGCCCCGTTTTCAAAGGACTGAAGGCTCCCCACGAGGTCAGTATAACTGAGCACGGAAAGAAGGATGCGGAGAGGTTGGGTAGGCTGCTTAGGCAGTATGGCCTCAGCGTCGATGGGTGCGCCTCCAGTCCTGTCCGCAGATGCATCCAGACCGCCGAATTCATCGCCGAAGGCAATCAATATCATGGGAAAGTGGAGACATCCCCTTCCCTTGGTGGCTCAGGCCTGTTCATGGATGACGGCGAGGCGCTCGACCACACGCTTGACACATGCACTATCGAGGAGATCATCGGAAGTCAGCTTGCAGGAAATAAGGTCCCGGGAATGAGGGACCTGGAAGAAGGCCTCAGGATATTCATGGGTCGAGTGCTTTCCGACCAGTCCATTGATTTCGAGGTTTTCGTCAGCCATGACCTTTTCGTCTGCCCTGCCGTCCACTATCTCACCGAAACTTCTTATTCCGCCAAGGGGAACACTGGGTTCTTGGAGGGATTCTTCATCTCGGTCGGTAACGACCGAACCAAGATCCTCTGGGACACCCATTGGTACGACGTCACCGATCGGCTCGGGTCGCTCTTCAGGAAAGAGGCGTGAATCCGTCAGGCGAGTTCAGCGGTCGCTCCTTCCTCTTTCTTCCATTTCCGGGTATCGATATACCACCCGATCGCCAGGGCTGCAATCGATAGCGGCATGGCAATGATTAGTGAGTCGATTACCTGCCAGGGGTTGCCTAGGAGCGCATCCTTCCCGGTCAGGAACTTGCAGATGCCCAGGACCGACGATTCCTTCACGTGCACGAACACTGTCCACAGGAACCAAACACCGGTTCCGATTATCAAGCTCGCTTTCGCCCCGGTTAGTGATACTCTCTTCGAGAATAAGGCGTGTGTGAACATAGGCAGGAAGGCGACCGCGCACAATCCCATGAACATCGCTGTCGCCCGGGCGATGATGCTCCCGGGCATGATGAAGGCCAGCCCAACGCTCGCCAATATCATGATCCCTGTACCAGTCTTGGTCGCGTTCATCGAGGACTTAGCCTGGCTGATCTTGTCGTAGCTGTCCTTGATCTTTCTG
>JBEKDM010000153.1:0-5210 GCA_050014375.1 Methanomassiliicoccales archaeon
GACGCGTCGCTGGTCTCGGTCAGGTTCGACCGGCAGGGCTTCGAGAAGCTGTTCGAATCATTGGACGACTGCGGGTTCGACTACGTCATCGTCGGATGGTACCATTCGCATCCCGGGCATGGCTGCTTCCTCTCCCAAACCGACATAGACACCCAGGTCTCGATGTTCAACCGTCCGTTCCATAGTGCGCTGGTCATCGATCCGGTCAACATGGAGATCGAGGCATTCAAAGTGGAGAACGGCAGGTCGATCCACCGACCGTTCGCGATCTATTGGGACGAGTTCCAGAATCCATATTTCGGCGAGAGCGTGCGCAAGCGGCGCCTCAAGGAATGAACAACCGATCGGGGAATCATACCCAGATCGCGTGCCTCTTCCTCATCGACGATTCGGTCTGCGCCAGCCTCTGCATGAGCACCGGGACCAACGAATCGAGAAGTATTGAAGTGGAGACCTCAAAGATCGTTCCGAGCGGCGCCAGCTTCCGGCGTTGGTCGTCCTTGTTCTGGGTGATCTCAACTACGACATCAGAGATGGAACCGAGCTTGGAGTGCGCCGAGGACGTCACCGACACGATCTTGGAACCGATACGCCCGACGATGTTCGCCGTCTGCACCGCCGACATTGTTTCGCCAGTGTTGGATATCAAGATCACCAGATCGCCCTGCTCCACGATCGGGGTGGTCATATCTCCGACGAAATGCACGTCCATCCCCAGCTGCACCAGGCGCACCGCGAACGACTTGCCCACCAATCCGGAACGCCCGACCCCGTAAACGAAGATCTTCTTAGAAGCGAGTATCAGTTCGATGAACTCCGCCACCTTCGTCTGGTCGACCTTATCCAGCGCTTCCTGGACCTCTTTCAGGATATAGGCGGACGCGTCCTTCAATCGTAATCATCTTCCAGGTCATCATCGTCTGTCTCGACCCGGGGGCTGCGGCCCTTCGCATCCTTGGCGTGCTTGGAAGGTTTCTCGGCCTTCTCAGGCTTGTCTCCTTTCTCGGGCTTTTCCGGCTTCTTGACCTTGGTCTCCTTGGAGACCTTCTTGGTCAGGATGCGCTCATAGATGACCTTCATGTACATGGCATCGTGCTCGAGGAGCGGGGAACTGGATATGATGGTGCAGTCCGGGTTCTCTTCCACCAGGAACTCTGCCAATGGCTCGAACCTTAGGTCTCCCTTCTTGATCGGGGTGACCCTTTTCTCGTTGCCCGCCTCGTGCTCCACGCCGGAGAAATGAGTGTAATAGTGTCCCTTGACCTGGGATCTTACCTTGTCGAACAGCTCGCTGAAGTCCTGCGGCTCCCTCAGGGTGCCGCTCTGCCGGGCGTGGACGTGGGCGAAGTTGATGACCGGAACGATCCCTTCAACGTTGTCGCACAGATCCATCAGCTCCTCGATCGAGCCGAAGACCTCCTGCCTTCCGGAGGTCTCGAAACCGAGCCGGGGCTTGATCTCGTTCTTCTCCCACCACTCCATGATCTTGGTGACGTTCCCGGTGATGGTCTCGACGGCCTCCTTCTTAGACATGTTGCCGTAAAGGCCCAGGTGGGAAATGACCATGTTCCCCTTCATCTGGTTGGTGAGCATGCCAGCCCAGCGGATGCTATCGATGCTCTTATGGGTGAGCTCGTTGTCGCTCGTGAGGTCCATGTAATAAGGGGTATGCATGGACAGTTGGACGTCCAGTTCCGCACCCATGTGTCCGAGGGCAATGAGTTCCTTAAAGTTCTGGACCAGGCCGGAGGCGAGAGTGACGAGGGTATCGTCCGCCTTTATCTTCTCATTCAGATCGGCAATGACGGTCTCCTTCTTGCCCTTATGCCGTACCAGTTCGACCACGACGTCGCTGGCGATGTCCAGTGGCGTCATACCGACCTCTTCGTCATCGGGGTTCCTCTCCACGACATTTACCCTGACCATCTGGACTTCCATGGCGTTGAGGCCGAGATTGTGCACGTCCTCGATGCCGTCCTTGAGAGTCCTTCCTTTACATGAAAGCGGAATTCCAGCTGGACCAAACCGTATCAAATTCTCCCCTCGATAAGCATCACCGTATGACTAACTTCATATTTAAGCGCTATTCATTCTGGCGTGTATGCGTTTTGCTAGTTTTTGATTGGGCTGCAGACTTATATGGCTTTGTGTCAGACACCTTTATAGGGAAACATTATCTGTTAATAATAGGTCCATAATCAGGGTGTTCCTTTCGATCGAGTAGGCATTCCGGTATCAATAAATAACCGTGTCAATAAATAGCATGGAATGATAATTCTCAGACCCCACCGTCAGACCGAATCCCTTATGACATTACCGCTCTATCCTACCTGAGGGTGGAGAATTGACTGAGAACAGTAATCTGATGGTAGCCAAGAAAATGGACCACTGGCGGTCGCGGCTCATTGACCTGAGCCTACGTAACCGTCTACTGAACTTCAAGCTCACGAAATCCTCGACCGTTCAGTTCATAGAACCTTCCATGGACGTTCTTTTCGACTTTCTCGCCAAGAAGAACAAGCCTATGGTGGTCATATGCCCAGAGATAAGGGACGAGATGGACGCCCCAGAGGAAGGGGCCCGGGGATGCTTGCTGAAGGACCGGATCGCGGTGCCTCCGGGACAAGTGTTACCATCGACGCTCAACCCTAACACCGAGAAGGTACTTTACCAAACCCGGCTCAAGGCCCGGACCTTCATGCAGGAGCAGGGCGTGAACGTCCTGTACGCTACCTTCGGTATCCTCCGCTGGACCGAGAAAGAAGCCGATGAAAAGGTGATCTCTTCTCCGCTGGTCCTTTTGCCGGTACAATTGGGCAAGAAGGCCTTTAACCCTTACACCCTGGCCCGGTTCGGCGATGAAGCGGTCCTCAATCCGTCGTTGGTCCTGAAGTTGAGGACCGACCAGGGCATCGACCTTCCGGCCTTGCCCGAGGACGTGGACGATTTCGATATCGAAGCCTACCTGAAACTGGTGGAGCTGGCCATCGCCAAGAAGACGGGTTGGAGCGTGGTCCGCGAATCCTACATGGGCATTTTCTCATTCACAAAGCTGGCCATGTACGAGGATCTTAAATCGAACGAGGATGTAGCCACCACGCATCCGATAATACGGGCCCTGGCCGGTGATCCGTCCCTCCTTCCGCCGGCGCCCAAGGACCTACCCACCGCAGATAGGCTGGACGAGGTCGTCAAGCCTATCGATTCCCATCTGGTGCTGGACGCCGATTCCAGCCAGGGAGAGGCCATTGAGGCGGTGCGTCGGGGAGCGAACCTGGTCCTCCAGGGACCGCCCGGCACAGGGAAGAGCCAGACCATTGCCAATGTGATATCCGAATGTCTATGGGCAGGCAAGACAGTATTGTTCGTCAGCGAGAAGATGGCCGCCCTGGAGGTGGTCAAGAAGCGCCTGGACGCCTGTCGTCTGGGCGATTTCTGCCTGGAACTGCACAGCAACACGCCCAACAAGGGTGATGTCATAACCTCTCTGGGGCGACCGCTTGACGGTGACGATCGGATGAAAGATGTAGACCTGGCCGACCTCGAGAGAGTGGCATCGGCGAGGGACCGGCTGAACGCCTATGTGCACTTCCTGCATATGAAGATGGGAGCGCTGGGCCTGTCACCTTTCGATGCCTACGGCCGCTTGGCCGGGCTATATGAGGTGCCGGACCTACCCTTCAAGATGCCTGATCCATTTGACCTGGACAGGAAGGACACGGACGCCATAGAGTCAAGCCTGGAACGCCTGGTCGGTCGAAAGGACGTTTTGTCCGTCCGTTCTTCACACCCGTGGCATGATGTCGAACCGGTGGCCATGGATATGGGCAAACAACAGGAGTTTCTCCACTCGTTGGAATCACTGCTCAACGGTATCGAAGACGCCCTGCCTAAGTTCACGGAACTGGCCGAGAGGGCACATGTCACCGTGCCGAAGTCGATGAAAGACTGCCGGCACACCATCGAAACTCTCACCATGGCCGTTTCGACGCCCTTCCCGCTGAAGAGCTGGATGGAACTCCGGCTGATCGATGACCTGATCAAACGGGCAGAGAACGAGAGAACCGCCTTCCACACTTTGGATTCGAGCCGAAAGTTCCTCCTCGCCAAATACAATGCCCCGATCCTAGAGCTCGACGGGGAACATTTCTACCGCAAGTTCGAGGTCGAATACAGCGGCACCCTGCGGGCCATGAGCTCCGACTATCGCACCGACATCAAGGTGCTCTCGATGCATCTCCTGAACCAGCGCAAGCTCGAGTACGAGGAGGCATTGAACGATGTGAGAGCGCTCAAGGCATTCCAGGACGCTCGAAAATCGCTCAATTCGTCGGTTACCGAGTACTACAAGACCTTCGGGAAGTACTTCGACGGGCCCGGGACCGACTGGGAGTCTTTGATATCCTCACTCCGCTGGGCCAAGGCGCTCATGCAGACAGCCGGAGCGGACCTGAACAACGGACTTATTCTTCTCGTCTGCGAAGACCCCGAAGGGATCGGGTACGTCAGGACCAGCCTCGACAAGGCCAAGGGTTCGTTCGATGCTCTAATGTCAGTTTCAGTAGTGCCAGGCCAGTATCTACGCGGAGGGAAGTTCCTGATCGAAGGCACCTCACTGGAGGCTGTTACGCTGGCCGACGCCCGGAACTGGATCTCGGCGCATCTGGGGGCCAGAGACCGGTTGAGAGAATGGGTGGAGCTCCGGGATGCAGAGGAGCAGGTCAAGGCCAATGGACTGGATTCCTTGCTGGATCTGGTGGTCCAGGATGAAATCGACGTCACGAGGTTGGTGCACATGTTCCGCAAGCGTTTCTATACCCTGTGGATCGATTCGTTCCGGCGCCACGTGCCCCTCCTGGCCAATTTCAACAGTGCTGAACATTCGGCGCTGATAGAGGAGTTCCGCAAACTGGACCAGACCCAGTTGCTCCTGGCCCGCAAGAGGATGTCATTAGAACTGAGACAGCGCGTGGACCGGATGAAGGCTGCCGAACCCTCGAGTCCGGTGCGGGTGCAGGAGGCGATGCTGAGGAGGGAGATGGCCAAGAAATCGAAGCAGATGGCCATACGGAAGCTGCTTTCGGAAATGCCCGATCTGTTGCCACTGGTCAAACCTTGCATCATGATGTCGCCGCTCTCTGCCTGCCAGTTCATCGACCCCCGGAAGGTTCGGTTCGATGTGGTGATCTTTGACGAGGCGTCACAGATCT
>JBEKDM010000154.1:0-5168 GCA_050014375.1 Methanomassiliicoccales archaeon
AAGCAGGAAGTGATGAAGAGGCACACCTTCGAGAGGGACATCGTGAAGGAGGAGAATCACGTCACCATGACGGAGAAGAAGCTGGTATCTCCCAAGTCCGATTCGATCGAGCTTGAGGATATGGGCATTTTCTACTTACCCATCTGGTGCATCGAAGGCGTCAAGGGGGTCATGATCCTGAACGCCAGCACTGGCAAGATAATCTCCGAAGACTATTATCGCGAGCTGTCCTGATCCGGCCGGAACAGAGTTTCCATCTTTTTCTGGATGTTCTTCCAGTGACTTCCCTTCCAGTAATACTTACCGCAAGATCTGCACCGATAGAACTGCTCATTGGACTGAAGTGCTCCTTCGGGCACACCTTTCGAAGCCTCCTCCCTGCTGATGAGCATGAGTTCGCCGTTGCAGGCAGTGCACCGGGACAGATCTTCAAGGAACTTCAGACCAAAGACCGTGATGACCTGTCTGATCTGATCGTCCAGATCCCGGACATCTATGTAAAGGCCTTGTTCCTTCGCACGTTCCGCCAGCTTTTTGTCCCGGGTCAGAAGGACCCGACCTTCAACCCTTGCCCTTTCCAGTATTTCTGTGTCGCTGCTGTCCCTCTCATACCGGGTGTCGTAACCCATCAGTCGCAGCCAGCGGGCCAGCGACCCGAGCATCTCGTCGGCGGAGAATCGCTTTCTGGTCATTTCTTCCCGTTCATTGACAACCTGGTCCGAGGCGTTCGTAGGTGAGCAGAACGCCATCTCCCAGCCTTTCCACCGTACGCAGTTCGAGGTGCATCTTCTCGTCTTCTAGGAACCCTTCGCCGTCCACCGGGCTTGGTGCGGTCCGCCCCCCCAGGATGTCGTTGCCCACATACACGGAGTAGACATCGACCATATTCAATCTGAAGAAGGACCATATGGTCTCCCCACCGCCTTCCACCAACAGGGTCCTAAATCCCATCTCATACAGCTTGGGCAGAAGAATGGTCAGGTCCACCATGTCCTTTCCAGCGCGCATGACCTGGGCGGTCGCCCAGGTCTTTATGCACGCCTCGTTCGTGACAACAAGCGTACGGGCATTCCCGTTCACCACCTTCGCCCTGTCTGGTGTTCTGCCATGGGAATCCAGCACCACCCGGAGGGGGTTCTTTTCCGGCGGGAGGCCTTTTACTGTCAAGTGAGGGTCATCTGCCAGAACCGTCCCCACCCCCACGAGAATGGCGTCGACCGAGGCCCGCAGGGATTTCACCCGCTCCAAGTCCTCAGGCGAAGATATCCTGATCTGCCTGTGCTCCTTAGTGGCGATCTTACCATCAGGGGACATGGCACAATTTACCATAACTCGAGGTCTCATCAAGCCAGAAAATCGCTCCCGGGGCATTTAAGCTTGTGGTCATAGATGCATAACTGGCTCGTTCGGGAGGCAGGATTGCTCTTTGATTCATTCTTCAAAAACAATTGCCGTTCATGATAAATGGCCGTTCAAGACCCGTGCAGCCTCGGTTTGCCGACCTCATCTTCAGTTTGTGATAACGTCAATAATTCAGCACAAGCTGCCGACAGCCTTCGCATCGAAATCCCGATATCTTGACATATCCTAGCCAGTCTGGACGTGCGATTGTGTGCTTGTCCTTTCGACTATTTGTCGGTCCAAGCCATTTCGCACCACCACCAAGGAAACTTTCCGATCTCAATATTCCCGGTTCCATCTCCTTGCCGCAACTAGGACACTTCATTCTCGTCACTTCACCGGCACAGCTATTGATTCCTAGCGCATATGTTTTTCTAATATCAGTATGGAAACCGCAGAACTGCATATTGGATTCAGTGCGAAGACATCGATCATTGCCAAAAGAAAAATAAGCTCTTTTGCGTTATTCGCCCGATGAACGATTTCGACGTCGTCGAGCTGAAGAGGAACAACTGCAAGGGTGCTTACGTCATAGAGGGGTTCTCCAGCATAGGCCTCGTCGGTTCGATCACCGCCAATTACCTGGTCACGCTTCTTGATCTGGAACAGATCGCGATCATTGATTCCCCATTCCTGCCATCGGTCTCCATCGTGCGCGAGGGCATTCCCTACAGCCCTGTCCGGGTCTATTCCGGCCCCATAGGGCAGGGGGGATCGGAGAAGATAGTGGTCATCGTCTCGGAGTTCGAGCCGCCTCAGGACATATTGAAGCCGCTGGCCCAGACGATAATGGACTGGGTTGAGGACAAGCGCTGCAAAATGGTCCTATCGCCTGAAGGCCTCGCGAACAAAGCTGGCGAGACCAGTGTGGAAGTGCCCGAGGTCATGCCCGAACATAAGAAGGAGGGTGACGATATCACAGTGTACGGGGTGGGCTCAACGCCGTTCGCCCGGGAACTTCTATTGCGCAATGACATCCCAATTTTCGAGAATGGCGTCGTGGTCGGCTTGGCCGGGGTCCTGCTGAACGAAGGCGTCAACCGCAATTTCGATGTGGTATCGATATTGTCAGAAGCGCATGCGGACTACCCGGACGCCAGGGCTGCGGCGGCGGCCACCCACACCATCGATAAGCTCATCCTGCACAGCGGTCTGGATACCCAGCCTCTTCTGGAAGAGGCGGCGGTGCTGGAACAGGCACTCAAGGACATAAACAAGAAGACCGGGGAGTCGGAAGAGGCGGCTAAGAAGCGGTCGATCATGTACGGTTAGGCGTGACCGACACCCGATGGACCTTCCCTACCTCATCGGTATCGATCCGCACATCAAGGAATTTCCTTATCATTTCCACCTGCGTCTGGAAATGCGTGCTGAGATCGCTCACCAGGAACGTGGACGGTCCGGCGGCCAAGGAAACGTACGGCAGGATCTGGTCCGCGGCATGATGGTCCAAGGTCTCGCCGGACCCCATCTCCCTGAGCAGGGAGGTGGCAGCCAATTCTCCAAGTTTCTCCGAACTTATCCCCCTGTCGCCCAGCGCGTCGCTGGCCAGAACCGTGTTCTCATATTCGGCGGCGAGGAAGATGCCGGCGCCTATCGAATGGCCTTCCCTGCGGTCCATTATGAGCTTGACCGGCGAATGCCCGACGAGTATCTTCCTCGCGGTGGAGGCCATGCGTTCCGCTATATGGTCGGGGAGTTTCTGGGTGAAGCAAACGCCCGTTATGCCTTTGAACCGCCCCGTCTCTTCCAGGCTCAGGGGTAGGATGTGTTCTCCCTTCGTCATGCCCACGATCATCTCGCCCCCTCCCTGGGGATAGAAGCCTCTGGCGGGGATCTTCACATCTATTTCGTATCCCATGGTTCGCAGCAACGGGAACAGGACATGCTCCAGGTAGTCCGAGGGCGGGGACATCCGGACGTTCGTCCCGCCAATGATGTCGAACTCTGTCCTCGCCCTGGTGCGGGCACAAGCGAGCATGCATGCCTGGAGCACCAAGGTGATGCTCCCGGCGGTGCCCACGTCGAACCGGTAATCGCCGGCCTCGACCACGCCCGGCTCAAACGTCAATGAGGTGGAACCCACGATTGCCCCGTCTACCATGGCGTGGCATACCTCTGCCACCCCTTTGACCCCGGTCAGGTGCTGCGGGGCGAGCCCTGGTCTATCTCTCCTCGCACGAATGTGGTCGAATTTGAAGGAACGTCCGGTCAACGCCGACAATGCCAGTGCCGTCCGCAGCATCTGGCCGCCACCTTCCCCTTCCGATCCGTCGATCTCGATCATCCATTCACCCGGGATCCCTTTCGCCGCGATACAATCTTCCAGATCTCGTTCGCCAACAACCCTGCCGACGCCATCGGTGCCAGCACAGCCCATTCTTCCCATCCCAGTGGCGTGACGCGGAATGCCGTGTTAATGCCCGGAAGGTAGACGACGGCCATCTGCAGGCCGATCGAGACCAGGACCGCGATGATGAGCTTCTTGTTGTCCAGGATTCCGGTCTGTCTAATTGTCTTTGTCGGTGAGCGGGCCGAGAAAACGTACAGAAGTTGTGCCAACACCAGCGTGCAGAACGCCACCGTGCGGGCCCTCTGGACCGCATCGGCCTGAGAAAGCCCCATGACCGTGGTGGCGTCGATGAACTCGATCTCGAAGGAGACGAGCGTGGCCATTGCCATGATCGCCCCGATGGCAAAGATGCGGTATGCGGCATCGCGTGTTATGGGAGGTTCTTTAGGGTCGATGGGAGGTCGTTCCATGACATCCTTCCGGGTGGGTTCGAAACCCAAGGCCAGTGCCGGGAGGCCGTCCGTGACCAGGTTCATCCACAGGATCTGGATGGGAAGCAGGAACGGCATCATCATCGGGTCCAGATATATCAGGCTGGCTGCGAACATGGCGGCCACCTCGGCGCTGTTGCAGGTCAGAAGATAGTTCACGAACTTCCGTATGTTATCGTATATGCCCCGACCCTCTTCTACAGCATCTACAATGGAAGCAAAGTTGTCGTTCACCAATATCATCTGGGAAGATTCCTTGGCGACGTCGGTTCCGGTGATGCCCATGGCGATCCCGATGTCGGCCTTCTTCAGGGCCGGGGCATCGTTCACTCCGTCCCCGGTCATGGCCACAATATCGCCGTTCTTCTGCAGCGCCTCGACTATCCGCACCTTGTGCTCCGCGGAAACACGGGCGAACACTGAGACCTCGATCACCTGCCTTGAGAGCTCTTCGTCGCTCATGGTCTCCAGGTCAGTTCCGGTCACCACCATTGCATCGTTACAGGTGCGCAGGCACATCTCCTCGGCGATGGCCTTGGCGGTCAGCGCGTTGTCCCCGGTGATCATTATTACCTTGATCCCGGCGGTATGGCACCGGGCGATCGCCTCGACCGCTTCTTTCCTGGGGGCGTCGATCATTCCCACTAGGCCAATGAAGGAGAGATCTCGCTCGATCGATCCATCCAAAGCATCGTCGGTGACGTCCCTGCGTGCCACCGCCAATATCCGAAGCGCGCGCGATGCCATCTCGTCGTTGTGTCCGGCGATATCTGCCCTGGTCTTTTCGTCCAGCCTTGCCCATGAGCCATTTTCCAAACGAGAGGAGCATAAAGGCAGGACGCTCTCGGTCGCGCCTTTCATGTAGGCTATGCGGCGGCCGCCAATCTCGTGAACCGTCGTCATGCGTTTCCGGTCCGAATCGAACTGCACCTCGAATATTCGGGGGTAGGAAGATCTGAGGGTGTCTGGATCGAGCCCCGCCT
>JBEKDM010000155.1:0-5139 GCA_050014375.1 Methanomassiliicoccales archaeon
CAAGAGGTCGTCGTCATCCACAAGGCCCACCACGGCCGGCGAGTGGGTATTCACGATTACCTGGCGCAATGGATTATCAGCCCCGACGGGGTCTTGGGGGTCAACACAAAGTCCCTTGAGCAACTTCAGCATTGCCCCGATGCGCTCGGGATGGATGCCGTTCTCTGGTTCCTCGAAGCACAGGAGTCCTTGGGCCTCCGGGTCGAACTCCAAGATTGCCAGAGCAAGGAATCGCAGCGTACCGTCCGACAGTGCGCGCGCGGCATGGAGATTCCCATGGCGGTCGCGTCATTGGGAGAAGAGCTCCTCGAGATAAAGGAAGAGGGAAAGAACTGGCGCATCCGCATCAAGAAAGTGAAGGAGTGAGCAAAATGGCAGAAAGAGCGACGATCATACTTCACAGCGGGGACATGGATAAGGTCTACAGTGCCTTGATCATCGGGAACGGGGCACTTTCCATGGGAATGGAAGCGACCATCTATTTCACGTTCTGGGGGCTGCAAAGATTGAAGAAGGGGGGCCTGGAAAAAGGTAAGCTCTCAAAGATGAACATGCTTGGCCTGGGCCGGTCCATGGTAAAGTCGAGAATGGCCAAGGCCGGCGTTGCCGACCTGGAAAAACTGATGAGCGACTACAAGGAACTGGGCGGTAAGATAATAGCCTGCGAGATGACCATGGAGGTCATGGGCATCAAGAAGGATGACCTGAGGCTCGAACTCATCGACGAGTTCGGGGCGGTAGGCACCTATGTGAACGATGCCAAGGACTCCAAGATAACTCTCTTCATTTGAGATGATGACATGAAAGACAAGGTACATTATTTGGACAATTCGGCCACCACCAGATTGGACGAGCGAGTACTGGAAGCAATGAGGCCGTATTTCCTCGAGCACTATGCTGTGGCCACGTCAGAGTTCGGATATTCCATGGGGTTGGATTCCAGGGAAGCACTGGACGAGGCCAGGGCATCCCTGGCGAAATGCCTTGGGGCTGCTCCGGAAGAACTGGTCTTCACATCGGGTGATACGGAATCGAGCAATACCGCCATAAAGGGCGTGGCCAAGGCGAACCGGAAGAAGGGCAAACACCTCATCGTTTCCAGGTTGGAGGATTTCCCTGTTCTAAACAGCGCCAAGACGCTGGAGCAGGACGGTCATTCGGTCACATTCCTGGACGTGGACGGCGAGGGTTTCGTCGACATGGACAAGCTCCAGTCAAGCATCACGGCGGAAACCGCATTGGTCTCCATTCAGCATGCCAACCAGGAGATCGGCACGATACAGGAGATCAAGGCCATAGCCGATATCTGCCACGACAAGGGCGTGATCTACCATGCAGATGCCACGCACACGTTCCGGCGCGTTCCGCTGGACGTTTCAAAGGTCCCGGTCGACCTGCTGACGATCTCGGCGCACACCATTCATGGTCCGAAAGGAGTTGGCGGGCTCTTCATCCGGAAGGGCACGCAGATATCCAAGTGGATGGACGGGGGGTTCCAGGAATCCAACCGACGGGCCGGTCTGGAGAACATACCGGGGATCATCGGCTTCGCCAAGGCGGCCCAACTTGTAACCGACGAGGAGAACGAATACATAATAGCCCTTAGGGACAGTTTGATCAAGCGCATGCTGGAAACAGTCCCCAAGACGTTGCTGAACGGTTCTGCGTCAAAGAGAACTCCGCAGAACGCCAACATCACCTTCCATTACGTCGAGGGCGAATCCATCACTCTGCATCTGGACATGAAGGGTTTCGAGGTCAGCACCGGATCAGCATGTTTCAGCCGGACACTGGAAGCCAGCCATGTCATCATTGGCATCGGTGGTGACCACGAGCGAGCCCACGGCTCCATCAGGTTCAGCCTAAGCCGGTTCAATGACATGGAGGACGTGGACTCGGCCATAGAATCGTGCTCGGAGATCATAGCGAACTTGAGAAGGATCAGTCCATTGAAGAAGTGACGGTGACAAAATGAAATTCCCATACAACGATAAGGTGCTTGAGCACTTCAAGAACCCCAAGAACGTAGGCAAGATCGAGAACGCTGATGGCAAGGCGATGGTTGGCAGCCCGGCCTGCGGTGACATGGTCGCGCTCTATATTACGGTGGAGGAGGCGACCAAGATCATCACGGACATCAAGTTCGAATCGTATGGCTGCGCGTCTAACATCGCCACCGCATCCATCATCACCGAGCTGGCCAAGGGCAAGACCATAGACAAGGCGAAGGAAATAAGCTGGAGGGACGCGGCGGATGCGCTGGGCGGACTGCCGAAGGTCAAGGTGCACTGCTCCGTGCTGGCTGTCGAGGCGCTCCATGAGGCGATCACCAACTATGAGGAGAGGCACGGGCTGATCAAGGAGAAGGTGCCCACCACGGTGGAGATCGTGCAGCGCCGCCTGAAGACCGTCATGAATCCACTGGCCGGACTGGACATCGTCAGGACCGAGATGGTCAAGGACATCAAGGTCGAGGACGGCATCGTCTCGATCGATCTCGATCTGGCCTCAAACAACCTGTTCGCCGCGAACATCGAAGAGGAAATCCAGGAAAAGATCGGGAACATGTGGGACGTCCAAGAGGTGAAGATAAAGTTCGGTGATCCAGTGTGAAAACGCCCACGATCCTTTCTTTATTTGTCGTGATCGAAAGGATCATGGTCCCCCATGAAAAAAGCCACGGGGTCGAATAGCTAGCTCCTTAAGCACATCCTGTGGAATCTCTTTATAGTCCACCGATATTAACAATTGTTATGCTTGCTATAGGTCTGCTCTCTGGAGGTCTAGATAGTTCCCTGGCGGTCAAGATGGTGATGGACCAGGGCATCGAGGTCATAGCCGTCAAGTTCACATCACCGTTTTGCCAGTGTGACTCCGGGGGATGCTGCCATGCCTCGAACCTGGCCGAGAAACTCGGTATCAAATTGATCAGCGTCCCCAAAGGTCAGGAGTATCTGGACACCGTCCGAAACCCCAAATTCGGCCGGGGGTCGGGAATGAACGCGTGCATCGACTGCCGCATCTACATGCTAAAGAGATCCAAGGCTATCGCCGAGGAGCTGGGAGCCAAGTTCATATTCACCGGAGAAGTGGTCGGCCAAAGGCCGATGAGCCAGCAACGCAGGACGTTGTCGCTCATCGAGCGGGAGGCGGGGCTCGAAGGCAAACTGGTCCGGCCGCTGAGCGCTAAACTGCTCCCAGAGACCGAGGCGGAGAAGATGGGGTGGATCGATCGTAAAGCCCTCCTCGACATTTCCGGGAGGAGCCGAAAGCCCCAGATCGAACTGGCCGCCGAGAAAGGGTTGATCGACTATCCCTGTCCGGCGGGAGGTTGTCTCCTCACGTCCAAAGAGTTCGCCAGCAAGTTGAGGGATTTCCTGGAGCATTCCCCAGATCGATTGACCTCGCGGGATATTGCCATCCTGAAGGTAGGGCGACATTTCCGGGTGAAAGGGTCCAAAGCGATAATCGGCAGAAACAAGGATGAGAACGATCGGCTGAGGGCTTTCGCCGATAAGGAATTCACAATCATGGAGCCTACCTCTGTTCCCGGACCGCTGTGCCTGTGCGAGGGTGATGATCCAGAGATCTTGCAGTTCGTCGCCTCGCTGGTGGCCCGTTACTCGGACAACCTAGGACAGGAGGTCTTGGTCAGGACGACCAGGGAAGGAGTGGAAACGGTCATCAAGGCCCTTCCCGCCGAACCGGCCAAGACCGACCTCTACCGCATCGGGAATGACCCTATTCCGTTAGTATCGATCGCCGTTCCTTGATCGGATTCTGACCGGAGCCGATCTTAAAATCTCTGATCAGATCGGCCGATTGCACTTAACCTGCCTCAACGCCAACGAATAGGTGGAACGTGCTTTCGGCCCCGGTCAATTTCTTGCCAGATCCCTGATAATTATTTAATATTCATGCCAATTAATAATAAAAAGGCGCAATGCCCACTCTTCTGCCTCTATTCGTTCTCAAATATCTGTTTCGATCCCTCCCCCGAAGAGCGCGCTCATCTTGTCGATGGATATTAGCCCCAACACCTGCTGGTTCTCATCTACCACTGGGAGGGCGCTGATGTGGTACTGCTCCATGCGTGAGGCGGCCTCCTCGATCTCCTCGTCCGGGCGGGCCGTGAGGACCGGCTTGGAGATGATGTCCAGCAGTGAGGAGTAGCCGAGGGCGACCGCCCGGGCGATGTCCCATGATGTGACAATGCCAGTCAATTTCCCGTTCGCCTCCAGCACAGGCAGGTGGTTGACCTCCCGGTCCAGCATGATCCGGGCGGCGTTCTGGATGGTCGACCTCTCGGAAACCGTGGGCACGTTGATGCTCATCAGGTCACCGACCACCGTGCGGCCAAGGAACTGGCGCAGATGGTAGTTCAGCTGGCCTGATTCCACCAGGAATGCGTCATGACCGTAGTTCGATTTGATCTCGGCGTACTTCACCTTGACATTGTTGGCGCTCAACGCGGTGACAATTTCCTGCGATTGGTAGGGAGGATAGAGCCAGTCCGACGATACCGCGATGACCATTGTGTTCGAACGGATCCTGGAAAGCCCTTTGATCAGAGAATCCTCCTCGTTCAGATCGAAGTAGTCGATGGCCTTGGTGATATACAGGTACGAGTTGGCGTCGAACCGCTTGACGAAGGAGTCGCCCTGATGAGAGAGGTAGCTCTCCACCTGGAAATCGGTGTTGAAATCATAACCTATAGACTCTTTGTCCTGCAGCCGCCTCCCGAACTTGGAGTACATCGACTCGTCCGACAGGTAGGTGATGTGCCCAATCATCCGGGCCAGGGAAAGGCCATTTGAAGGGGACGATTTCCCATAGTAGTCACCCTCTCTCCATTCAGGATCGGAGATGATGGCCCTCCTGCCGACCGCGTTGAAGGCGATCTGCTGCGGGCTGGAATAGGCGCTCGAGGCGATTACGACGGCTCTCTTCATCCGCTCTGGAAATGAAAGAGACCATTGAAGGACCTGCATCCCGCCCATCGAGCCCCCAGCAACGGCGAACAGTTGGTCTATCCCTAGATGATCCACCAGGTTTCTCTGGGCGTTGACCATGTCCTTGATGGTGACGACCGGGAACTTGATACCATAAGGCCTGCTGGTCGCTGGGTCCAGCGAGGAT
>JBEKDM010000156.1:0-5123 GCA_050014375.1 Methanomassiliicoccales archaeon
CCTTTGGCGGGGCTAGTTCAGAAGGATGCACAAGCGGTTCCGCTTCGATCGGGTCGTCTGCTCCCGCATCCTCAATAATTGCCTCTGGCTTTGGATCGAGCTCAAGATTCGTCTCGTCCTCCGCGAAGGCGTTGCCTGTTGTAGATTCAGAATCTGAATTGGTTTGCATTCCCATCCTGACCAACATATCAAGTGGATGGAATAAATATCTTTGCAACTTAATCCTGGACCAGACATAACCTTCGACTGCACCGAAGGAGCGAAAATGTATGGCTCCTCGTTTTAGGGTGCCGCAGCGCCGTCGAGTGCGATTGGTTAATTATCCGAAGTATCATCATGTGAATGATAAGAATGCTTGTTGTTGGAGGATCGGCATCTACCAAACTGGCCGTGGACCTGGCCAAGGAATTGAATGCTGAATACACACCGGCGACGGTGAAGCGGTTCCCTGACGGAGAGTGCTATGTCCGCATCGAAAAGGAATCGCTGGACGACGATGTCGTCATCGTGCAGAACTCTTACCCGGACGAGAAACTGGTCGAATTGTTCCTACTGCAGGATGCGGCCCTTGGGCTCGGCGCCAAGAAGGTCACCAACGTCATCCCTTACTACGGATACGCAAGGCAGGATGAGCGTTTCAACAAGGGCGAGCCCCTCTCAGCAAAGGTCATGGTCGAACACATCCAGATGAACGCCGATAAGGTCATTATGGTCGATATCCACAATCACATGATGCTGGACTGGTTCGATGAGGCGGAGGTCGTCGACACGCATGCCGCCCCTGCCATCGGAAGGTTCTACAAGGATCAGGGCATCGATCTGGTGCTGGCTCCGGACGAGGGCGCGCTGAAGAGGGCGGGCTGGGTCGCCGAGGTGCTCAATTGTGAGTGGGACTATCTGGTGAAGACCAGGTTGTCCGGCACCAACGTCCATATAACGCCCAAGAACATCGACGCCAAGAACAAGAAGGTTCTCATCGTCGACGACATCATCTCCACCGGGGGCACCATAGTGGCCGCCACGGAAGAACTAAGGCGCCTGGGAGCCAGGAGCGTCAGTGCGGCTTGCACCCACGGCCTTTTCGTAGGCGGTGCGTTGGACCGGCTGAAGAAGTACTGCGACAAGATCACCGCGGCCAATACGTTAGAGAGCGAGGTCTCGGTCATTTCGGTGGCGCCGGAAGTGGCCAAAGCCATTTAAGGTTCAGACGTTGAGAACTTCCCAACGGACGAGGCATGACCGAGACCATTCTGTCTTGTCGATCTAGGAAGTGCTGCTCCAATGAATTTGATTTGATCGAGGGCAGCGTTGGACGTGTAACTATTAAGTCACGAATTACATTTCCACCCAACCGAGCCAAGGTGTCCCTGATGAAGAAAGAGGAAGACTTCAGCGAATGGTACAATGAGATAGTTGAGCTTGCCAACCTGACCGACAAGCGATACCCGATCAAGGGCATGAACGTCTGGACACCGTATGGCTGGAAGATCATGCGCCATATCGACACTTACATTCGGCAGGAATGCGACGCCACCGAACACGACGAGGTCAACTTCCCTCTGCTGATACCGGAGACCGAGTTCCAGAAGGAGAAGGACCACATCAAGGGGTTCGACGCCGAGGTGTACTGGGTCACGCATGCCGGACTAAACGAACTGGACATCAGGCTGTGCCTGAGACCGACGTCCGAGACCGCCATGTACCCGATATTCGCTTTGTGGGTACGTTCGCACACCGACCTGCCCCTGAAGACCTACCAGCTGGTCAACACATTCCGTTACGAAACGAAGCAGACCAGGGCGTTCATCCGGGTCCGAGAGATCCACTTCTTCGAGTCCCATACCTGCCATGTCGACGAGGCCGACGCGCAGAAGCAGGTGGAGGAGGACTTCGTCATCCTGAAGAATATCATGGCCAAGCTCTGCCTGCCCTATTCGCTACTGCGCCGGACCGACTGGGACAAGTTCCCGGGTGCGTACTACACCGTCGGCGTCGATACTCTGATGCCAGAGGGCAAGTCCCTGCAACTCGGCTCGATCCACCACTACCGGGAGAATTTCTCCAGGCCGTTCGACATCAAGTACGAGGACATCAACGGGATAATGCAGTATTGCCACCAGACCACGTTCGGTATGAGCGAGCGACTGGTCGGTGCCGTCGTCGGCGTGCACGGCGACGACAAGGGACTAGTGCTTCCGCCGGCTGTGGCACCGTTCCAGGTCGTGATCATCCCGATCCTGGCCAAGGGCAACGTCGAGGCTGTGGCCGGGGAAGCCAAGAAGCTGGCCGATGAGCTGACCGCCGCCGGAGTTAGAGTGAAGCTTGATGACTCGGACGACCGTCCGGGCAGCAAGTTCTACAACTGGGAGATAAAGGGAGTGCCGTTCCGTCTGGAGCTGGGCATGAGGGACATCGAAGGGGGCAAGGTCGCCTATGCCAAGCGGAACGACGGCAAGAAAGGCTCGTTTGCGCGGGTTGGGTGCGTCCAAGAGGTCAAGGCCATGCTCGACACCATCATGACCGAGATGCTGGAGGCGGCCCAGAAGAGGATGAAGGATTCGTACGTGACGATCGCCTCGTTGGACAACATCCCAGGCAAGACGCTGAGGTTCGGTTGGTGCGGCGATGCCGATTGCGGACATACCCTGGAGCAGAAGACCGAGCTCAAGCTGCTAGGAACGCCCTATGTCCACGAGGAGTTCCAGGGCAAGTGCATCGTCTGCGGCAAGGACACCGACCAGGTTGCCTATGCATCAAAGGCGATGTAAAAACCCTTTCTCCAACTCGTTTTTATTAGGGATATCTTCAAACGGACGTTAAATTCAGAGCCCAGGCTGTCTTGGAATAGTGATCTGAAACATGTTAACGATTGTGAACACTCATCAGTCTTTTCTCAGCCTGGTGAGCAGGATGCCGAAGATGCCGAAGAGCACCATCACGATGACCAGCGAGTACAATCCGATGTATTTCGCATCAATGAAGTTCCATCCGTTGAACCCGATACCCCAGGCGACGTACAGCGCGATACCGCTGATGAGCAGAAGGACTGAAATGCCCATCTCGATTCTCTTGGGGAAGGCGTTCTCTTCCATCAAGAGCGCCAAAATGCGGTCAGCCTATTAATACATTGGGCTTGACCTGCCAGGCCCTGGAATGTCCGCCAGTCAATCTGGCAATGATCGGTAATACTGGTTCTGAGGGGTTCAACCATTATCTCCGACCGCCCGATAGGATGTCCCGACCATGGACCACATCCGTTGGAAAGAAGGTTTCTTTTCAACAAGGACATCTCCTCACTCATCTAACCAGGAACCTACATGGGATGGGTCGAAATAATGCATGGACTCACGTTCCCATTGCAAGGGTTCATTCTTTCGATATATCGTTTGGAGTCCGTGTTCGTCCAGAGCTGTAATTTAGTTTAAAATAGGGGACTGCCTATACTTATTAGGTTGATGGGATGGGTACGGAAATCCTGATAATACTGGTGGTCTGGCTGACCATCGGAGTGGTGATCGGTGGTTGGATATCGATCGATACCTTCAGACGGAAGGTCAAGGGAGCGAAATGGGTCGCTGGCGGGGTTCTACTCAGCGTCATAGGACTCGTGATCTACCTGATGATGCGGAACAAGAAGAAAGGTTCCAAGCAACCAGAGCATCACGCGGCCCCGGAATATCGCTATAGCGAACCGGTGGCGCCGGAAGTGCAGCCTGCTCCTACGACCGAGACGACGGTCGAGCCCGCACCGGTAGTGCCCCAGACAACGCCGGAACCGGAGCCGGTCCAGCCGAGCCCGGAAGAGCAGATGCCGCAAGAGGCTGCTCCGCAGACAATGCCCGAGGAGCCTCCACCGGAGTATCGATCCTGGGCACCAGTGGTCCGGGAACAGGTCGAAGGCATCCCACGCTGCCCGAAATGCGGTGCGGCCGCGAGCGGGTTCGATGAGTTCTGCTCGGAATGCGGTGATAAGATAAAGTAGACAATCCTTTTATCAGGACCGCGCAATCAGCGGTGTGATGAAGGAAGGGCAGCTGGTCTACCTCTTGGACGAAAGGGGCCGTAGATATTGGGCGAACGCCCGCCCGGAGATGCTCAAGATACCGGGCCTGGGGGTGCTTGACGGCAGCAAGCTCATGTCCCTCGAGTCTGGTATGAGGATCTCTTTCGCCGGGATCGAGTTTTACGTCCTGGTGCCGGGAAACCCCGAACTCATGGAATCGGTGGACCGCAGCGCCCAGGTCATCATCGCCAAGGACGCGGCGACCATACTTTTCAATCTTGACGTCAAGTCTGGTGATACGGTCCTGGAGGCGGGGTTAGGATCAGCCTCGCTGACGATGCCGCTGCTTAACGTCGTCAGGCCATCCGGCAAGATCATTTCTGTGGAACTTCGAGAGGACTTCGCCCAGAAGGGTCGCAGGAATGTGGAACGCACCGGATTCCAGAACAACTGGAAACTCATGATCGGGGACGTCCGCACTCTCGACGTCGGGGAGAAGGTGGACTCGGTCATCTTGGACATGCCCAACCCGTGGGAGGCGGTGGACAACGTCAAGCGGTTCCTGAAGCCTGGGGGGCGATTCTGCGGTTACGTGCCGAACACCAACCAGCTGGAATCGACGGTGAAGAAGCTGCGCACCTCAGGATTTATCGAGGTCGTTGCGTTGGAGAACATCCAGAGGACAATGGACGTGCATGAGGGCGGTGTCAGGCCGTCCTTCGACATGCTCGGGCACACTGGGTACCTGATCTTCGGGAGGCTGGCGAGGGCAACAATTTCCAATCCACAATGAACTTGGACCCAGAACAAGTCTAAGTGACGCCCGCAGAGATAAGCATGAACATCGAGGTCTTCTACAACGATGGTCACTCGGTGTGGTGTGATTTCTCGACCGGGCCGATATTCGGACTATACTATGTTCAGGATCGGCTCTTGCCCATGACGTGCCTATTCTTCGCGGTTTCGGGGGGATGGCCACGCTGGTTTGGGTGAACAAGAGGATCTGAGAAATCGTCATCAACGTTAGGTCGGTGCAGCTAACCTGGATCATCTGGAATTGGAGACCCCGGAAGAGTGGAGGGCCTGGCTCAGTGAGAACCATCTCACCACCAAGGAGGCC
>JBEKDM010000157.1:0-5113 GCA_050014375.1 Methanomassiliicoccales archaeon
GGAGAATCCCTCCTTCGGCGGCCGGCCTCCGGCGATTGATGGCGGGTAAGGACCGCAAGTCCGCGGCCCGCATCATGGCAACCGCCGACATCATCTCCACAACTCTGATAAAGTATAACCGTGCGTTCCCTTCGCTGAACGACCGGAATGAGTTCGTTGCCGAACTGATCAACGTCCTGATCGGTGTCGACGAGCTGAAGAAGGCGCTATCCAAGCTGGAATGGGCGGCGCAGAAGGTCAGTGAGCTGCAGAGGGAGTATACTGGTAAGGTTCATCGAGCCACCGACCTGAACATGATGGACAATGAGCGCAAGGAATACTATGGCCGCATCTCGTCCATCCTGAAGAGGATCGACAAAGACCTGAAGTTCCTGCAAATGGCCAGGGAGGAGCTTCGGAAGGTTCCTGACTTCGACAGTTCCATGCCCGCGGTGGTCATCGCCGGTTTTCCCAATGTCGGCAAAAGCCAGCTGGTTGAAAGGATCAGCACCGCCAGGCCGCAGATCGCAGCCTATCCATTCACCACCCAGGGCATCGGCGTAGGCCATTTCGAGAAGGGATGGAGGAAGTTCCAGATCATCGATACGCCAGGATTGCTGGATAGGCCTTTGGAGGACCGTAACGAGATCGAGCTCCAGGCCGTTCTTGCGCTAAAGCATCTGGCCGATGTGATCGTCTTCATGCTCGACCCCTCTGAGACGTCCGGTTATAGTTATGAGAAGCAGCTCAACCTGCTGGAATCGATCAAGAAATCGTTCGAGGGCATACCTATGATCGAGGTCGAGAACAAGGTCGACCTCATCCGTACCGACAGCGATCGGATCAAGATCTCGGCTATGGCCGGTGAGAACCTCGACGAGCTGAAAGATGAGATAGTAAGGGTCCTTAAATCGACAGAGGCCGCGGCACTTCCGATGGAGCCTTTGGTGTGAAGAGTACCCTTGCTTCGGGGGATGCGGGATGAAGGAACTCGCCTGCAGCGACAACATGAAGCGGTACTTCCAAGACATGTACCGTGAGAACGACCGTTGTTATGAAATAGCGAAGCTGGCGCGCGAACAGGGTTTTGATCCGGAAACCTTCGTCGAGATACCGCAGGCGGAGGACCTGGCGGCTCGGGTGGAGCAGCAGTTGGCCGACTGGCATGTGGAAGGCGTGGCTGAACGGATACGCGAGCTCAGCATCACCCACGAAAGTCGTGAGGAGGTCTCTCTGCTGGTGGCCAAGGAAGTGGCCAAATTCCCGGCGAAGACACGTGAGGAGGCCCTCGACCGGGCGGTCCGTGTCGGTCTTTCGGTGCTGACCGAGGGCATACTGGTGGCGCCGATCGTGGGCATCGGGGCGGTCAAGATCGGCCATAATGGCGACGGCACCGAATATGTTTCTGTTTTCTTCAACGGTCCGATCCGGGCCGCCGGTGGTACCGGCCAGGCAATGAGCGTCCTGATCGCCGACGTCGTGCGTCGGGAATTCGGCATTGGAAAGTATGTGCCCACCTTCCAGGAGGTGGAACGGCTCAAGGAGGAGATCCCTCTTTACAAGATGAAGCAGCATTTGCAGTATCTACCCTCGAACGAGGAGATCGAGCTCATCTACAAGAACTGCCCAGTCTGTGTCGATGGCGAGAAGACCGAGGACGCTGAGATATCCGGTTTCCGTGATCTGCCCCGCATCGGCACCAACTCGGTCCGAGGCGGCGTGGCGCTCGTCATTTCTGAAGGCCTGTGTTTGAAAGCTCCCAAACTGGAGAAGCACGTCAAGAACCTGAAGATGGACGGCTGGGACTTCATCATCGAATATAACAAGAGGAAAAAGGGGACCGGTGAGAAGGGTGAGACCCAGATCAAGCCGGACTACAAGTACCTCAAGGACATGCTGGCTGGTCGTCCGGTGCTGAGCCATCCTTCGCGGCCTGGCGGTCTCCGGCTGCGTTACGGTAGAGGTAGAACGACAGGATTGGCCGCACTGGCCGTGAGCCCGGCCACCATGAGGGCGGTGGACGATTTCCTGGCCATTGGGACGCAGATCAAGATCGAAAGGCCCGGGAAGGCCGGCGCGATAACACCCTGCGATTCGATCGAGGGGCCGATCCTGCTATTAAAGAACGGGGACCTGATCCAGGCCAACACCATGGCCGAGGCGGACAATGTCAAGTCCGAGATCGTGGAGATCGTCGATCTGGGGGAGGTTCTTCTCCCGTTCGGCGAGTTCGTGGAGAACAACCACGTCCTAGTGCAGGGCGACTATGCGATCGAGTGGTACAAGCAGGAACTTCTGGCCGCGAGCGAATGGCAACTGCCTGGGGATTGGCATGACCCGGCCACCTTCGAGCGGGCCCTGGAGATATCGAAAAAATACCAAGTCCCACTGCATCCTAACTTCAACCTTTTCTGGTATGACATCAAGATCCCGGAATTGATGACGCTGCGTGAGCACCTGCTTGAGGAAGGCAGATGGATCAACCGTTCCCTGGCGATCAGGATCGAGCCGGGAACGAAACGCACCATGGAGAACCTGGGTGCCCTGCACACGGTCTACGGTGACGACGTGATCCTGACCAAGTACGCGGAATCGCTCCTCGCCGGTCTGGGGCTGGGGATCGAGGGGGACCGGGTCGTGGTAAGGTCCGAGCTTGCAGGCGAGAACACCCTGGAAGCGGTCTCCAGGGCAATGGGAGTGACGGTCAGGGCCAGGGCGGTGACCCGCATCGGAACGAGAATGGCGCGCCCGGAGAAGGCCAAGGAAAGGCTGCTCAGCCCGCCGCCCCATGCGCTCTTCCCGGTGGGCAACGCAGGAGGGGCCCAGCGTTTCATCGATCAGGTCGCCCGCTCCGCCCAGTCAGAGAAGAAGGACGAGAACGGAAGGACCTTCTCCCGGAAAAAGGCCGGGGCGGTGAATGCGTCCGTCGGGTTGCGTGTCTGCCCGGAGTGCGGCGCTAACACCATCCTCTGCCATTGTGATTGTGGCGCCCATACGGTGCCGAGGGATAAACCCCAGGTAACGTCCATCCCGGTGGACGAACTGCTGGAGAAGGCGGCGGAGCGCATCAACGAACCAATGCCGGAGAAACTCAAAGGCGTCATTGGGCTCATCTCCAAGAACCGCACCCCGGAACCGCTGGAAAAAGGCATATTACGGTGGAAGCACGGCATACACGTGAACAAGGACGGCACCATCCGCTACGATATGACCGACGTGCCATTGACCCACTTCCGCCCTCGGGAGATCGGGCTATCGGTGGAGAAGGCGAAGCAGCTCGGTTACGAAAGGGACGCCGTCGGCCAGCCGCTGACCGACGGGGAACAGGTGTGCGAGCTGAGGGTCCAGGACATCGTCCCTGCGAAGGTCTGCGGAGACTATATGGTTAAGGTCGCGGACTTCGTGGACGACGAACTGGAGAAGCTCTATGGCCAGCCTCGATACTACAACGCTCGGACCAGGGAGGACCTGATGGGGGCACTGGCGATCGGACTGGCACCGCACACATCCGGTGGCATCCTGTGCCGCATCATCGGGTTCACCGATGCCCACGTATGCTACGGTCACCCGTTCTTCCATGCCGCCAAGAGGCGTAATGCGGACGGGGACGAGGACAGCGTCTCATTGCTGCTGGACGGTCTGCTCAATTTCTCCCGCGGTTACCTTCCAGATTCCCGGGGCGGCCTCATGGATGCGCCGTTGGTTTTGGCCACGAGGCTCGATCCGAACGAGATCGACAAGGAAGCGCACAACGTGGACGTGCTCTGGGAATACCCTCTGGTGTTCTACCAGGCCACCATGGCCATGAAGGCCCCCAAGGAAGTCCAGGATAGCATGGACCTGGTGGGCGGGCGCATCAAGTCATTGTTGCAGTACGAAGGGTTCGGGTACACGCATGACACCAACGACATCGCCGAGGGACCGCACTTCAGCGCCTACAAGACCCTCGGCTCGATGATGAACAAGCTCCAGGCACAGTTCGTACTGGCCAAGGAGATCAGGGCCATCGACAAGATGGATGTGGCGCACCGCATCGTCACCAAGCACTTCATGCCTGACCTGATCGGCAACCTGGGGGCGTTCTCCGGACAGAAGGTCCGCTGCACCAAATGCGGGAAGATCTACCGGCGGGTGCCGCTGACCGGTCGCTGCTATTGCGGGAACAACCTGACCATGACCGTCGCCGAGGGCAGCGTCAAGAAGTACCTCAGGATCACCAAGCTGATCGGCAAGGAATACGGCCTGCCCAACTACACCAGGCAGCGCATCGGGCTGATGGAGAGCTCGATCCAATCGATGTTCGGCGGCAAGATCGATGACGAGGACATCTCGATCGATGATTTCATCCTGGAAAAGGAGAACGCCAAGATGAAGGGCAAGAAGAAGTCGAATATGGTCTGTTCGCTCGATATCTATGACGGCGCCGGTTGCGAGGAAGAACCGGCATCGGAAGAAAGCATCGACGATTTCAGCGTCACAGAATCATCGGACGAATCGGATGAAAGCCCGAGGCTGGACGACGATTGAACGCCAACAAAAAAATGAAGAGATTTGGGTTTGAGGGGTTTATGCCGCTTCCAGAGTGGAAACGAGCTCCCGGAAGTCCTCGAACTTCTGTTCCAGGATACCGAGCGCTGTTACCAGGGCCTGCTTTGCGGTGACCGAGCCGTCGGTCTCGAACTCGAACACGAACTTGCTCTTGTCGCCTTCGACCTTCACGGCCTTGGTCTTGCATACGTCGACGCAGGCCATGCACATGGTACAGGCCGATTCGTTCTCGACAGAGACCTTTCCGTCCTTCTTGGTGAAGACCTTCTTGGGGCAGACATCTATGCAGGTTCCGCCCTGGTCACACTTGGAGAAGTCGATCTTGACGCTTGGCAAGTACTTGTAGCCGACGCCCGAGGTGGCCTGCCACTTGGCATGCTGCTTCCCGATGCCCAGCTCGGCCGAGGCGTATACCAGGATGGCCTGTCCCACTCCCAACCTTACGATCGGGATGAGCTGGTCCTTGACCCGATATTCCTCTGAGCCCAACGGCTCCAGGTCTCCAGAGTACACATCGCATGGACCCTTCTTGTTGAGCGAGTACATGATGGTGCAGCTCGGGCATCCTTCGCCGGCGCAGGTACAT
>JBEKDM010000158.1:0-4862 GCA_050014375.1 Methanomassiliicoccales archaeon
CGTCAGTTGAAAGGAACTTCTCGTTAGAGAGTTCCCTTCCATTCTCATCCAGCACGCTTGCCTGACAAAATTCTTTATGTACGTCCAGTCCTACGTATAGCATGGTCTTCTCGCCTCGTGTTTGTTAGCACTAACATATTGGCGAGAGGCCACATTTTAAGCATACCATCCCTTTCCTATTTCCTATTTTTTTCTCAATCCATGATAAAATCAGCAAGTACCACATCGCTCTTTTTCTTAGAGCTGATGAGGCATCCGTCACATCTTTGTCGTGAATGAACCTGTTCTGGATAGGAATAGGAGCTAGAAGGCCGATATATTTCGTTCATATGGTTAGAAATTTGACCGAAGATGGTCATGATCTGAGGTAAGGGATCTAAGAGGCGCGGGAAACAAAACAGCTCCAGCTGCGGAGTAGGTGACGGCATCCTTCTAACGTTTAGGTTTGCTGGAGCATCCATGATGAACTCGTTGATTCCCAACCCTGCATAGGCCGGCGATTTCCCTTCGGGCGGGTTGTTTACCGGAACCATAGTGTCTCGTTGAACTGTACTTAAGAAAAGGAGACCCCATTCTGAGTGGTTAATGACTTGAGGCGGTGAACTACAATTTCTTCTGACAAGATCATGGAATAGAACATCGGGCTTGAAGATGAAAAATGTGCATATGATGGAGGATGGCAAGATATGCGGTTCATCGTTTGCCCAACATCGGTGATGTGAGGTCGAGAACATTGTCAGAAGCATGATCGGTTTATGATTCAAATAAAAAATATCGAAAGAGGTTTATTTTTCGGACCGCTCTTTCGGATTAGAACTGTTTCCTCCTGGACCGGAAGAATGCCGCCAAACAAACGATCCCGATTGTCATCATCAGCAACCCCCATCCCCATATCGTGGTTTGGTCCTGGTTCGATTGACCCATGCTCAGGGCGTTTTCCTGTCCAGCGGCGATGGCGACCACGTGCACCGGGATCGAAGAGGTGGTTGTCAAATCGACCGAGTTGTATGCTACTATGCGGTATGTATAGTTCATTCCGGACACGGCCGCAACGTCGACATATCCAGTTCTAGTTGCGCTGAGCTTAGCGATCGTTCTCTCTATTCTCGAATCCTTCCTTAGCACATCGAACGAAAGAAGGGGAAGGCTGGAGGACGGGACTGTCCAATACAGTTGCACTCCCCCGATCGTCGCCTTCGCGGTTAAATAGAACGCCCCGGGAACGGTGGAAGCCGTGGACGGTACTGCAGAGATCTCCGAGCTCAAGGCACCCTCGCCTACGGCGTTCACTGCGGAGACCTTATAGAAGTAAGTATTTCCGTTCCTCAGTCCAGTGTTCGTAAACGACGTGCTCGTTCCTAATGTTACCAATAGTGTTTCCGAACCGGAAACGCTGGACCGATACACCTTATACCCAATGATCGCCGCGCCCCCATTGTTGGACGGGGCTGACCAGGATAACACTACGGAGCCGTTATTACAGATGGCGGTAACTCTGCTGGGTATCCCCGGCAGGTCTTTGATGACCACCGTGACCGAAGCGCTCGCGGCCGATGATCCGGCGGTATTGAGCGCTTTCACGGTATAGTAGTAAGTCCCTGATTTTGTCGTTGTGTCCGTGAAATTGTTCGATGTGATCGAGGCGATCATAGCCTGGTCTGTAAGTATAGCAGAGGTCCCGCGATAGACCGCATATCCTGTGATCGGTGTGCCGCCATTATTTGGCGTCGACCAGCCAAGGTAGACCGAACCGTTGGTGGACACCGTAGTGATTGTCGGTGCGGCGGGGACCGCGACGGGGGAATCGTAGACCTCATCGCCCAGGGCCCCCTCTCCCATGGCGTTCACCGCCGATATCCGATAGTAATAGACAGTGCCATTGACCAGACCGGAATCGGTGTAGTTTGTCCCGGTGACGGTGGTCAGATATGCCTCGGTACCGGATGCTCCGGACCGGTACACATTGTATCCAGTGATCGGGGAATATCCGTTGCTGGTCGGTGCCGACCAGGACAGGACCAAGGCATGGTCGGAGGTCTGGGTGGTGAACTCGATGGGCGTTCCCGGCAATTCCTTGACCAGGACGGAGACGACGTTACTGGCGATGGAATCGCCAACGGCGTTGACCGCCTTGACCGAGTAGTAGTAGGTCTGGCCGGCGGTCACCTGGGTGTCATTATAGGAGGTCGTTATTGAACTGCCTATCTGAACCTGTCCAGTAGTGTCCGAGGTGGCCCCCCGGAACACCTTATAGGAGGTTATCTGGCTGCCACCATTGGAGGTGGGCGCGGTCCAGTTCAGAGTGGTCTTTCCTAGCGGTTGGCTGACCGACAGGGAAGTTGGAGCAAATGGCACAGAGCTAGTGGTCGGCGTTGACGTTGGTGCGGACGTGCCCGAGGAGAACTGGAAGTCCTTGAAGACCACTTCTATCGGGTTCCCGTCGCTCGGTGCTCCGGAAAATTGCCATAGGTTGATGAGTGCGTGCACTCCAGTGGCATCTCTGGCCACATTTGAGGTGAAACTTCCCACGTTGGTGCCGCCCTCCATCGTGGAGAAACCGATCTTGGACGGTGTCCAGGTTGTCACGAACGTGGTTGCCAGCGTTGTTGTCGGAAGCTCGAATATCTTCTGGGTAACTCCGGCCTTGACCGGATCTGGCTGAACAGTGTAGGCGAAATTGGGGCTGTTGGCGTCGCCCCACCTGGATATTTCCTGGTCCACCTCATGCGAGTCGTCCAGATAGGGGAACATTCCCAGGACGATGTTCTTGTCTATGTCCTGAACGCCGTCGGTGACCCAGGTATAGGTACCGTAACCGGTAACATCTCTGGAGACGACCTCTACGTCCTTCCATGATCCGCTATCTTTCGAGAGTTTCAGATGAAGATAGCCGTTAGAATCGACCCAGACCTGCTGGGCTATATTAATAAAGTTACCATATCCGCTGACGTCCCAGATCCTACCGGCAAATGTTATCGTGGAGATCTTGGTGGTAGATGAACTGGCTATCAATGCGTTCGCCGTCATTCCACCAGTGACTGCGGTGTTCAATCCGTTAAGGTTTATCCCATCCTGCCTGATGCCCTTCGAGGAATCAGTATCCCCCGTTGGAGCCATTAAGAACATTCCCATCAGGCCGGGCAATATCAGTGCGAGCAGTGCCCCCATTGCGAGGACACGTCTATGTGTCCGGCTCATAATAGGTAATTTAGCTCATGTGATATAAACAAAATTTTATCAATATTATTCATCATAATAACAAATACGAAGTATCCATCATTGTAAATATGCATTTTCTTGATAAAACTTAACAAATGTCACCTCGTGAATTATTTATAGCATGTACATCAACACATTGTAAGGAATAGTGTGGGGGCTCTGTAGAAACCATAACATTTGGTTCTAGTGGAGGGCTGGCGCCCTCCATGCGTTATAGGCTATCCCCCTTACCACCAGTTCCTTCCATTGGTTGTTCTAGGTGCGGGCTCGGACCGCCTCGCCCATCACCCGCTTCGAAGTGGAATGCATTGTCTCCATCAGCGAACGCGGGTGGTATCTGTTCTCGTCGAAAGTCGACGCCTGCCTGAGGAAGAAACCGTGAATCTCCGCTGCCCGTTTCTGCGGTTTTCTGGTCGGCATCTGGATAATGGCTTCATCTTACGAATGATGAATCGTCCGATCTCCTCCGAGGCATAGCCCTTGTCCGCCAGAACTGTTGTGATATCAAACATGCTGGCTGCCTTGCCCAGCACAGGGATGGCATCTAAAAGGGACCGGGTGGTTTTTTATGGCCGAAGTTACGTCGGAGGATAATCCAAAAGTTCGAGGAATTATCTACAAAATGATTTATAGACCGTGCTACGATATATTATGCTGAAAATGTTAGGCTATACTTCTCTCTTACTAGAACGCCCACATGCGATCGAGGTCTTGCTCCGCTTAAGGGAAAATTTACAACTGCCATTGATGGATCTACAATTTCTTATCGCAACGAACCGTTTGGCCGTTAGGCGAAGGGTGGACGAGCTAGTTCGTGCCGGAATCATCCGTGCGGAGGTGGTAATGTATCCGAAGCGAAGGTTGATGCTCGCGCTAACACCTCTCGGCCATGTTGTCGCTGACCGGCTCGCGGAAATCGAGCTAGTGGTCAAGAATGGTCTTCCTGATCAAATCGATGGCTCTATCCATCCTAGATCAAGAGTCTCAACAGGGGGCTTGAATTCCCCATCCCACCGATACTAGGATTCAATGACTCGCCCAATGATTAAGCATCATAAGATTGACAACAATCGCTTCTGAATCTGGAGGAAAACAGACCTCGGTAACCAATATCGTGTTGAGGGAATTGGTGTTGCTTTACGCCCCCAAACGTCTGCTATATGCGGACAAGTTAATGGTCTCGCCTCAAATTCAACGAAGGCTAGGCTCGATATGATCAAAGGTTTTCCTGAGCGTAACGACCGGGAAGCACACTTTACTTCATTCTCAATTCTTTGCAGAAGTTAAGAAGGCTGGCATTTTTAGTCGATTTCCAATTTGCATGCCGAGCCGTTAAGAGTTAGTTAGATAGGGAGATTTGAACTCTTGATCTTTTAAAGCCTGATGATAATTTCTTCTTGAATCTGATGATGGTATGATTTCAAAAATATTCTGTTATGCCATAACTTTTGTATGAGATAACATTCCAGTGCGCTAAGATGACAATTACTTCCAGGGCTTGTTCTAACACAATGCAACGCCCTGTAAGGTCATATTTTCGGTTCAAAATCTTTTTCTTTTGATGTTATTGATTATAGTTCCTATGTCTCCAGGCGGTGGAGCCAAAGCCCGGATGTTATCCATCCCGCTCACCTGCGGCGAGA
>JBEKDM010000159.1:0-4862 GCA_050014375.1 Methanomassiliicoccales archaeon
GTTCTTCCACATCCTGCCAGCGCTTCTCGTGCCGTGAGCCGGGGGCGTTGGTATGGGCCAACTCGTCCACCAGGGCGATCTGGGGCCTGCGCGACAGCACCGTGTCGATGTCCATCTCCTGGATCGCGGTCCGGACGACCACATCAAGCATTTTGCACTTCGCGCAGGTGGATGTGTACACTTCGATCTTCAGAACCATTCGTCACCTTCTGATCGCTAGGTCAAGGGCATTCGCTGATATTTGAATATGACCAAATCATCTCCAGATGGGTTTTAGGATCATCCATATAATCCTGAAAACAGGACATGGATAACGAAGGCAATCGGTCTCCTTCTTTACATATTAATAAATGCGGGCCAATAGACTAAGGATGAGCCAGCAGGTACTGCCAGACGGTGCGGCAGAAAAAGGAGTCAGAGAGAAGTTACAGGTCTCTTATGATGTTCACAAAGCGCGCCATACTGCGATGCTCAACGAGATAATCAAATCGTCGGTCCGCTCACCCGTTTACACTGGGCGATTGAGGGAAATTGACGACCTGGCTAACCTCTCGGATTTGCCGTTGACCTCCTACGATCAGATCGTCCGGATAATGAATGAGCGAGGAACCGAGAACATTCTCCTGGAGAAATATGAACGATTCTTCCATACATCGGGTTCATCCGGATCGGCAAAGCGGTTCTATTACAGCGAAGGAGACATCCAGTCGACGGTTTTCGATTATGTTCTGTTCACACACATGATAGGGATCGACACCGACGATATCGGTTGGAATTTTGGGGGCTCGGACCCACTTGTATCTGGGCTGGTCATGGACAACGTCGCAAGGATGATACCTATGGAAAAATGTGTGACGACCCTTTTGGGTGACGATTCCGACCTGGTTGCAGCTTTGAAGCGGGCATGCAGGGAAGAAGAGATCGATGTCATGGCGGGGGCGGCGATCGTCTTCTACATCGTCGGCCGAATCGCCCAAGATCCGGATTACCTGTCCTCTATCGTACGCCATCGGTTGCACGAGGACTACTGGATCCCCAATTCCCTGGCTGGATTGATCGCCCGCTTCTATCTCTCCGGTATCGATCGGCATGCCCTGCGGAATATCGCAGGCAATGTCCACACCGGCATTTCCTATGCCGAGACCCTAGACCCGTACATGCACTACATCAAGGAAAGCTACCCCCAAATCCGAATGTTCGATGTCTATGGAAGTACCGAGAACCCCCTCATTGCGGCCCAGCTTTCGGCGGACGTTCCAGGACTGAGCGTGTTCCTCAATTCGGTGATCCCGGAGATCGCCGACCCAAAGGACGTACTGGAAAGCAAGGCAAACCCGAACGTTCGCGTGCTGGGGGTTCCGTGGAACGAATGGCAGGCCGGTCTGAGGGGAGAGCTCCTGATCACCAGGCCGGGACGGTGCCTTCCGTTGGTACGGTATCCCACCGGCGATATCGTCGAGGTCGTGGACCCAGCAGGAAAAAGTGAGGTCAGGATAGGCAAAGTCAAAGGAACGATAGTGCTTCCCATGATCAAGGTGCTGGGCCGGTCAGTCGACGTCCTGGATTTCGAGGTCGAGGATGAGTCAGGCAACTTCCTTGGCAATAAGATATATTCACGACATATAAACGAGGCAATGCTGAGCGCCGGCAACGTCCGATGGTGGGAGCTCTATAACATCAAGATCTGTCCGGCCAGGATCGTCTTCCTCATCATCCCTGACAAGAATGTCGCCGACAAAGAGCGGTACGGTAGGGAGGTGCTTCATCACCTGCTCAGGGAATGCGATGACCTACTACACACGCTGAAGGTAGGGCATGATCTGGGCCGGGTCGAGGTCAAGGTATGCAATGCCGAGGCATTCAAGGTCATTCAGGAAGAGATCGACAGACGGATGAGAGAGGGGCGCAGCCTGGGGCAGATGAAGCCGAAGCACATCATCACCGTTGGCTCGGAGGCGGAATTCAATAAGAGCACCGAGGGTAAGTTGCAGATCGACCGGTGATCGCTTATGTAATGATCATGGACCTGGCGATCGCATCCCAACAGGTACTTTCACTGCGGTCCAGAGAACCTATTTATCTCCCGCATCACGTACTTTTCATGGGGGAAAGCAATGGCGAAACCGAAGTTCGAGGAAAGGAAGGAAACCGATCTGGCCTTCATTGAATATACCGGGCGTTACGACAAAGTGCCCTGGGACGAGTTCATGCCCCGATTGTACGCCTGGGCCAAGGAGCAGAAGGTCATGCCCGGGTTCTATCCAATGGCGATCTATTATGACGATCCTAACAAAGTACCTTCCGAGAAATGCCGGAGCGATATAGGGATAACCTTCAAGGGACCAGCCAACGAGGTCGGTGGGATCAAGACTAAGCACATGCCCTCCCAGAAGGTCGCCGTATTGTCGTTTAAGGGCCCAGGCAGTGAGTACCAGAAGGCCTATGAGGAATTGGGGAATTGGATCGATGGCAAGGGTTACCGTGTCTCCGGACCCTGCACAGAGATCTATTCAAAGAGGCCAGAGATGATCGACGGTGTTATGATACTGTATTCGAAGATCGTGATGCCGGTCGAGGCGAAGTGACACTTCCGGAAAAAACGAAAGCGTGATATCCGGAACGAGCGTTGCCCCATCGATGGAAACCTGGACCGTGCTCGGCTTCTTAGCGGGTATGCTTACAACCATCGGTTTCATACCGCAAATAGTCAAAGGCTACCGCACCAAACGGATGAACGATGTGTCATTGACGATGCCGATCCTGTTGAGCGTGGGCATGGCCCTCTGGTTCTGCTACGGTGTGATACTGGAGGATATCCCGATCATGCTGTGGAACTTGATCGCCCTGGGGCTGAACCTTATAGTCATTTTCTTGATCCTCAGATACCGCCGGAACCAAAGTGCTTCAACATATGAAGGTAAAGCCGCGTTGTAAGCCCGGGATTCCTGTCTAGGGAACCAAGACCGTTCGTGATCCTAAACGAATGGTCCAACAAGGATGCTCTCGGATGTTCGAGTGCTTAGGGAAAAGGGGTTGTCAGGCACGGGGGGAAATGAAATTATAAGAGATTCATAGGAGGAGATATTGTTTCCGCGACTGACACATATAGGTTGCCTAAGTATCGTATATGATGATTGTCAGCGGCTAGGTCGGAGAAATGCCTTCAATATTGCGATTCCGGCGTGATTTTTCGATTTCTGCGGTCTGTGAATCGAACCAGTGGATAGACGAAATATCGGTGACACTGTTAGATAGTAGACGCCTGCCGATCTTGAGGGCGCAAGGACCACCTTATACGATCTGCAAACTAGCCTGACCGATGAGCCTCATGTGACGGCTCGATCGTTCACATCCGGCAAGTTCCCATTCCGTGTTTCTCGAAATATCTCTGATGATATTCCTCGGCCATCCAGAATTTTGAGGCAGGGACAATCTCGGTAACGATTGGCCGATCATACTTGCCTGATTTTCCCAGGCGTAACTTGGAATCTTCGGCGGCCTTCTTCTGCTCCTCGTCGAAATAGAAGATGACGGATCGATACTGGCTTCCCTTGTCTGGACCCTGACGGTTCAGTTCCGTCGGATCGATCATTTCCCAGAACGCATCAAGGAGTTCATCATAGGTGACCACGGCCGGGTCATAGGTGAGCTCGACGGTCTCGGCATGGCCGGTCTTGCCGTCGTGGGTGTCCTCATACCTGGGGTTCGGGAAGGTGCCTCCTTCATAGCCGACGGATGTGTCGACCACTCCCTTGATCTCCCGGAAATCGGCCTCCACATGCCAGAAGCAACCGCCTGCAAAGGCGGCCTTTCGCAGATTATTGTTCATCGGACCAACTCGTTCCCTATTTGGGATCGGCTGCCCATAAATTTTCTGGTGCTGACGAAGGTCCGTAGCTCACATGTATCCACTTTCCCGACCGATCGCATCGCCCATCCAGACCTGAGGACCGTATTTTTCACTACAGGATCAACAATGCCGAACGACATACCCTTCCTGGAAAGACAAGAGATAATTAATTATCAACGAGGGTCAGATAATGTCGTTCATGACCCTGAACGATGAAGAAAGGCGGTTCGATCTGTCCGCCGACAGTAAGGACATCAAGAGGTTTTTGGCCGAGATAAAGAAGAAGCAATGGAACATCAGCAAGTTATCTGGCAGTTATACCAAGGATGTATCGACCGGAGAGAGCGGTCTCGAGGTATCGTTCACGTGCAGGACCGAAGGGGGCGACATCGACGTAATGTACATCGAGGGATTGCCGTCCTGCGCCTCGATCGACGAAGCGGAGGAGATGAGGATCCGGAAGAAAATGACCGTCCGGGTACCGCAGGCCGTTTTCGACGAAGGGAAGCACCAGGATATTGTCGACATAGCCAAGAAATGGTTCGGGGTTGTGGGAATCAATATGGAACTGGTGATCACAAACAAGATGGACTTGTGATCCTAGCGCCTATGGCTAGTAGGGATACGGAAAAAATTGGTTAAAATATTAGGTGTGGCAAGCCCGTCGTCTTCATTTCCATCGTGGCTGTGGCTGCTTCTCATGCTCTTTGTGGCTATTCGATTCCGCCTTTGACTTCAATTCCATCCTCTTTAGGCTGGCGGACGATCCAACTCTGCGTTCCTTGGCCTTGAGTTTTTCGACCGCCTTGTTGTCCATTGCTTCTTCCACTTTTTTAGGCATGAGCTTTTCCTTGCCCTTTTGATAATTCGCATTTGCCACTTTCTTGGCTTTGATCTCAACGATGGCTTTCTTGGCCTTTGCCGTAGACTCTTTCTTAGCCCTAGCCTTTGTGGCGGCCTTTGCTTTAGCTGCCTCATCCTTGATCTTCTTAGTCTTTATGGAGGCCCTCTT
>JBEKDM010000160.1:0-4671 GCA_050014375.1 Methanomassiliicoccales archaeon
TGGCCACCGGCACTATGAATCCCGACAATGCCATGGAAGGCAGCGCGATCATCGGAGCCAGCTGCACCGCTTGGAACTCGTTCCTGGCAAGCCGCGAGAGCAATACGGCAAGCATGACCACGCCAACGGCGAAGAGGAAGATGAGGACGGCGACCAGCCACAATGATCCCCTGATCGTCACGCCGAACACCAGCAATGATATCAGCATCACCACTCCGGATATGACCAGAGCGAAGAACGTCATGCCCAGCACATATCCACCTAATATCTGCCATCTCGTGACGGGCGCAGCGTAGAATCTCGCCTTCGTCCCCTCCGTATCTTCGCGCACCAGCAATAACAAAGAAAGTAATAGAACCAAGAACATGATGACGAAACCGATCACTGGCGGCAACGATATGTCCAACCCCCGCGGTGCCTCCGTACCCCAGGTGAACTGGGTCTGCACGTTGATCGGCATCACGACTCCGCTCTCACTCAATGATGTCTGGAGCGCCTGGTTCGTGGCTGCGATTATACTCGATGAGATCGCTGGCTCGGCCTCGTCCACGGCTACTACTATGACCGATGGGGTCCCGGCATGCAGCAACGGTCTACTGGTGTTCTCCGGAATCAGGATCGCCGCCCGGACCGTTCGGTCGTGCACCTTCTCCTTGGCATAGGTGAAGTTGTCCGTCACCTCTCTCACGTCGACCCGGTTATCCTGTCTCAGCTGGTCCACCATCTTGTCGCCGATGCTGATATTGCCGAGAGGAACCTTGTCCAGGTTGACTATGATCACCGGGTTATGTTGGGACTCCCCTTGTAAGGCATAGCCGAAGAGGAGAATGATGATGATCGGTACCACTAGTATCATGGCAATGGTGCGCCTATCCCGCGTTAGTTGGCGGATGATGCGCAGTGCGATAGCGATGGGCGCCCTCATTTCGTGCCCCCCTCATAATGGATGAACAGGTCCTCGAGGGAGTCAACATGATTTGATGCCATCAGTTCCTTGGGCGGCCCGGTGACGATCAGCTTGCCGCGCAGCATCATTCCGACCCGATCGACGCGCAGTGCCTCGTCGGTTATGTGAGTCGTGATGAGCAGTGTCTTGCCTTGCGATCGCAATTCCTCAAAATACTTCCAGAACTCTCGCCTCAGGAGTGGGTCAACACCCACCGTCGGTTCGTCAAGGATGATCAGGTCGGGGTCTGTCAGAAGGGCGATGCCGAGCGATACTCTTCGCTTCTGCCCGCCAGAGAGCGTCCTGGTGGTCCTGTCCCGCTTTTCCTCCAGCCGCAGAAGGTGAGATAGGTCGTCGAACCTTTTTCGGATCGATTCATCTTCCATGCCGTAGATCCGTCCATAGAACAATGCATTCTCCAAAGGGCTGAGATCGTTGTAGATGGCGATCTCCTGGGGCATGAAACCGATCTTCCTCCTTGCGGCGAGCTTGTTTAAAGGGATAGGATGACCCAGCACCTTCACCGATCCGTCGAAACGGTAGATGCCCATCAGGCAGTGTATGAGCGTCGTTTTGCCCGATCCGTTCGGACCCAGAAGTCCGAATATCTCGCCCCGATCGACCCGCATCGAGACGTTGTCCACGGCGACGATATCGCCGAAACGTTTCACCAGCCCCTCGATATCGATCGCGATCTCCGCCACAGGTTTGGAGTTGGCCTGTGAGATAATAAACATTTCACTCGGTCTAAAAGCCAACAATTAATAATGGCCCATAATTATCCCCGAGCGTTCTGCATGAGAAACGGCCGTACAGTTTCCGGGCGGATACTCGCAGTCACCATGACGATCGTGGCATTTGCACTGCTGATGCTGCCCTCGGCATCGTTGGCCCAATCCACCGGCGTCCAGGTGTTCGATGTTGACAATTACCGACAATCCGTCACCGCCGGCGACTCTGCAACGTTCCGCTGGAGCGTGTTCAACGGTGGCAACTCATCGCTGTTGATCGATACCTACGCCGGTGCTCCGGACGATTATCTTACCGTAAGCACCGATCCTAGCTACCTGGTTGTCCGACCCGGGGAAAATGTCCAGGTGTTCCTGATCGTTGCCGCATCAAAGTCCGCCCCGATGGCGGATCACTCATTCGTCGTCTCCTTGAACATAACCCGCATGGACGACCCGACCAGCGAGATCATCGTTGTCAAGGACGCGAGCTTGCATGTTTCTTCGTTTTACGGCGAGGAATCCAAGTTCAACAAGATATTGGGCGAGTTCGCCAATCCGCTCCCTCCGCCCTTTGATGACAGTCGGGTCACGTTCATCATCTCAGCCCTGATCTGGGCTGGTATTGGCGGAGCGTTCGTCCTGGTCCTTTTCCCGATGGTCAAGTTCCTGACCAGGAAGACCGAGACTCAGCTGGACGACATGTTGCTGAAGGTCAGCAAATGGCCGATTTTCCTGATCGTCCTCGGTTATGGTACGAAGAGCTCGCTGGAGATATTGGCCCTTCCCAGGGAATGGATCCCGGGGATCGAGGACGGCTATTTCGTTCTGACCGCGTTGCTGCTAACCTGGTGGGCATACGGCATCTTTGACAGTATCGTTCTGGAATATGGAAGGAGCGCTGCGGCCAGGACAGACGCGGAGTATGACGACGTCGTCATCAACGTGGCCGAGAAGACGGGGGCGATCATAATCCCGCTTATCGGATTCACAATTGTCCTGGCCCGCCTCGGCTATAACGTGACCGCATTGCTGGCCACGCTCGGGTTCATGGGCATGGTGATCGGTCTTGCGGCAAAGCCCACCCTATCCAATTTCTTCGGCGGCATGGAGATCATGGTGGATCGGCCATACAAACCTGGTGACCTGATCAAGATGGATGGAGGTAAGGTGTTCCAGGTCCTGAAGGTAGGAATGCGCTCGACACGCCTCTATGACAACGATAACGCCACCACCCAGATCGTCCCGAACAACATCATGGCGAAGAAGCGTATTACGAACGTCATCCGCCCGGACCGGAAGATGCGCCTGCGCGCTGACCTTCATATCCCATACGAGGCTGACACCGAAAAGGTCAAGAGCCTTCTCCTGGAAGCGGCTATCGAGTTCCCGGACGCTTCGCACGCTTCAGGCTTCGTCCCGATGGTCATACTTACCAATTTCAACGACTCGTGGCTCGACTTTGTCTGCTATATCTGGGTCGATGATGCCAAGGTCAGGAAGAAAGCAATCTCCGACTACCGGGAAAGGGCTTTCGCCAAGCTGAAGAAGGCCGGGATCGAGGTCCCGTATCCGCGCACCGACGCGGAGCTGCACGAAAGCCTTTCTTGAGCAAGGTGAACCGATGTCCCTACCCTATGCCACACATATATGTCGAGTGTGGTCTATTTAAGAAAACCTTATATAGAAGCACTAAAATACCGCCCACACGGAGGATTTCTAATGTCATACGGAATGGGTAATGGTCAACAGGTCATCGTGCTCCGAGAGGGCACCGAGAGATCGAAGAACAGGGACGCGCAGACGAACAACATCGCTGCCGCCCGAGCCGTCGCTGACGCTGTAAGGTCGACCTTGGGACCAAAGGGCATGGACAAGATGCTGGTTGATTCCATGGGAGACGTCGTCATCACAAATGATGGCGTAACGATCCTGAAGGAGATCGACGTACAGCACCCGGCGGCCAAGATGGTCGTTGAGGTCGCAAAGACCCAGGACAGCGAGTGTGGGGACGGGACGACAACGTCGGTCATCATCGCCGGCGAACTCCTGAAGAAGGCAGAGGCGCTCATCGAGTCTAACATTCACCCGACGATCATTGCGAACGGGTACAAGATGGCCGCAACTGAGGCATTGAAGGTGCTGGACGCCATCGCAGTCCCGGTCACCGCAGATGACGTCGAGATGCTGACCCGGGTGGCCATGACCGCCATGACCGGCAAGAGCGTGGGCGGACAGAGGGACTTCCTCGCCGACCTGACCGTCGTGGCAATAAAGGCCATCGCCGAGAAGAACAGCGCTGGCAAGTGGACCGTCGATGTCGACAACATCAAGGTGGAGAAGAAGACCGGCGGATCTATCGCCGACACCGAGATCATAAAGGGCATCGTGCTCGACAAGGAGCGCGTGCACCCGAGGATGGCCAAGGTCGTCAAGAAGGCCAAGATCGCTCTGCTCTCCGCAGCGTTGGAGATCAAGAAGACCGAGGTCGAGGCCAAGATCCAGATCCGCGACCCGTCGCAGATGCAGCGCTTCCTCGATGAGGAAGAGTCGACCCTGAAGAAGATGGCCGACAAGATCAAGGCCGCCGGAGCCAACGTCGTCTTCTGCCAGAAGGGCATTGATGACCTGGTGCAGCACTACCTCGCAAAGCAGGACATCTTCGCAGCCAGGAGGCTCAAGGAGTCCGACATGGAAAAGATCTCCAAGGCCACCGGGGCCAACGTCGTCGGCAACATCGACGAGCTGTCCTCAGCTGACCTAGGATCCGCTGGAATGGTAGAAGAGAAGAAGATCGGCGAGGCAGAGATGACATTCATCACCGACTGCAAGAACCCGAAGGCCGTCTCTATCATCATCCGCGGCGGAACCGACCACGTCATCGATGAGGTCGAGCGCGCCGTGCACGACTCACTCCGCGTCGTCGGAGTGGCACTAGAGGATGGCAAGGTCGTTCCAGGAGCCGGAGCCCCCGAGATCGAACTGTCCCTCAGGCTC
>JBEKDM010000161.1:0-4500 GCA_050014375.1 Methanomassiliicoccales archaeon
GATGGTCACCTATGATTTCGACTACATCACCTTTCTTTGCTTTTCGCAACGCCTTCCTGGTCTCGACCAGAGGCGTTGGGCAGTTCTTGCCCAAGCAATCGACCTTGATCTCTACCATTGTACTCACCCGCGTGGATTATGGGCATTATTTCATATTTAACTATTGTTTAATATTGGATTATAGAATGGACCGTTCTGTCATATTTCCTGGACAAACAGAATAAGGCTTTGGGGAATTCGAAAGAGTATTTGTCTGTTACAATTCTTGTCGAAATTGGGAAATTCGAACCCGCGACTTTCATCTTGTCAAGGCGATCTTCCGCGTATCTGCTAACCCGATGTATGAGCAGGGAATATTAATTGGGGCATGATCGCTCCCTGACCGATCAAGATTGCGGATTTTATGTATTCTGCACATCTGGTGAGAGTCAATACTGAGCTCGGGTGATCATTCTGATTCCGTGATCGGCATACATTATCTTTTGAACGGCCAATCATTATTTATGGGAAAAACGCGAATATAATCCTAATCTAAAGGGGGTAGGCCAAGAATGAAAACCAAGTTAACCGTAAAAGTGTTCGCGTTTGCGATCCTGATGCCGATGCTGATCATGGCGTTCGCCGTGGCACCGGCTCAGGCGAAGAGCTCGGGCTCGGAATACAAATTGGTGGACAACATCAAGATGGACAAGGTGACCATTGACCTTTACCAGGTTCCGTTGACCGATGTGCAGAAAGCCATGTTGAATGAGATAGTCCCGCTTGACCTTCTGTTGGGAAGCGGCATCCAATACGTCTATATCGACGGGATGGCCCACATCAATCTGATGGTGAAGGAGAAGTGTGACAAACTGCTCATCGACCTCCATATCCGTTGGCATGGGACGATCGCCCTGCTAGACCATGATAAGAACGTGGTCATGGCCCTCAAATCAAAATGCTTGCAGATCGAGGCCCATGCCAAAATCCAAATGATCGGCGACCAGTACCAAGCTGACCTATGGCTCAATATCCATGCCAACTCGATGTGCTGTGGTAGATGTCATTCGAACCCAGAGAACCTGAAGCTTCATGTGATCCTCAGTTTCTCTGATGGTGAGTTAGATATGATCAAGGCCAGTCTGCCGCAGTTTGCCGACGCGGCTATTTGCTAGTGCGAAACCTCAAACCTTTTCCTTTTTTTTCTTATAGCTATCGGCGCGTTGGGCTGAACACTATGGATTTGCGCCTAACTCATGGAGTCCGTTGGCCATCTCTTTTTGTATTCTGTGAGATCCTCCAGGAAGACGAGGGCCAGCCTCTTGCCGATCGACCATATCGGAGCGGTGGATACCATCAATACCGTTTGGCCGTTTCCCTGAACTTGAGAGGTTGGAATGACCGCTTCGACCCGAAGGAATCTCTCTCCCGAGCTAATGGTCCTTTGGATGGCTCCCCAAAGCTGGCATTGATTACATAGGGAGCTGAACCCGCACCCTTGCTCGTTCTCTTTGGAGTTGTTACATTTTAACGCCAAGCCACAGCGGAGCCCGAACATTTCATGAGGGGACATCTTGGTGAACTCCAGCACAGCTTTGTTGAACGTCTGGATCCGGCGTTCCTCGTCCACGATCATGATGATAAAGGGCGCATTGTCGACGATATTCTGGACCAGTTCCCCAGCCCCTTTCATCTGAACTGCGTGGATTACGGCATTCCTCAGCTCGGCGTATTGAGCGGTAGGGTCCCCTCCTTTCTGAATATAGAAGTCGGCCCCCAGGTTCAAGGCGGCGACGGCCACATCTTCCCTTCCTCGCCCAGTGAAGAGGACAAAAGGAACATTGCTCCCCTTCGATCTTACCGCCTTCAACAGTTCGATCCCGCCCATTCCAGGCATCTGATAATCGGAGATGACGGCGTCGAAATGTTGAGAAGTGATCAAATGCAGGGCATCTTTCGCCGATGTGGCCGTAGTTATGCGAAGGTCCTGTCACATCTCCAGAAATATCTTCGCCAGGTTCAGCATACCTGGCTCATCGTCGACGACAAGGATATCATAATGGCTGGGGGGAAGGAACAAGTGATCATGTATACAGCCTTACATTTTCCACATCAATTTTTGCTCTGTATTTTTGTTGAATGAATAGAACGTTGATCGTGATATAATATTAGAAAAAAGGGAACGAGAAGACCGCTCGCCCACTGGACCATTTCCGATCCACTGCTCTAGCCGATCTTTTTGGCCCTCTTTGAGGACCTCTTCGGCGAGGTCAACGCTTCCGCCTTGGCTACGACCGAATCGACGATCTGCGGCGCTACCCCGACGTAGTTGGCCGGGTCCATGACCTTGTCCAGCTCCGCCTTGGTCATGCGGGACTGGACCTCTTTGTTCTTCAGCAGCATCTCCTTGAAGGTCTTGCCCTGGTCCTCCGCCGCCATGCTGGCCCGGCGCACGATCTCATGAGCGTCCTGCCGCCCCAGGCCCTTCCCGACCAGGCAGATCATGACCGGTTCGGCCATCATCAGCCCGCGGGAAGAGTCAAGGTTCCGCTGCATATTGTCCTTATGGATGACCAGCTCGGAGAATACGATGTCCATCTTGGTCACGATGTCGTCCGTCAGCACCATGATATGGGGTAAAATGAACCTTTCCGCGCTTGAGTTGGTGAGGTCTCGCTCATGCCACAGGACCATGTCCTCCATCGCCGGGATGATGAACGCCCTTGCGATCCTCGTCAGCCCGCACAGGTTCTCGGAGATGACCGGATTGCGCTTCTGCGCCATGGTCGAGCTTCCCACCTGCTTCTCGTTGTCGAATGCCTCGGACACTTCCATGATCTCTGAGCGCTGCAGGTTACGAACCTCGGTCGCATAACGCTCACACGACGTATCCAGCATGGCCATTATCGATACCAGCTCGGCGTACCGGTCGCGGCAGACGATCTGGGTCGCCGCTTCCTCGATGCCCAGTCCCAGGTCCTTCATTACCAGTTCCTGGATCTCCAGCACCTTCGGGCCCAACGCGGCCCCGGTGCCGATGGCACCGGACATCTTGCCCACGCACAGCCGCTTGCGGGCCTCGGAGATCCTTTCCTGGTAGCGCATCATCTCCGTGATGTAGCCGGCGATCTTGAAACCGTAAGTGGTCGGTATCGCGAACTGCCCGTGCGTCCGGCCCATCATGATCGTGTCACGATGCTCCCTGGCCAGTTTGGCCAGGGTGGCGATGAGGTGGAATACGTCCTTCTCCACTATGTCCAGTGATTGGGATATCTGTATCGCGGAGGCAGTGTCGACGATGTCGTTGGACGTCGCGCCCAGATGCACGTAGCGTCCGGCTTCGCTGGAGCACTGTTCAGATAACGATCGGACCATTGCCATGACATCATGCTTGGTCTCGTCCTCTATCTCCTTGACCCGCTCCGGTCTCACGAAGCTAAGGTCAGCCTTTTTCGTGATCTCGGCAGCAGCGGCTCTAGGTATGTTGCCGAGCTTGGCGTGGGCCCGGGCCAAGGCCGCCTCTACCTTCAATTGAGTGAGGAGACGGTTCTCCTCGGTGAATATGGCCTTCATCTCGTCGCGCCCGTAACGGTAATCCAATGGGCAAAGAAGCACAGGTTCAGCTCCGCACAGATAATAGACAAGTGCTATGTCCGACTCCGCATAAAACCTTGTCGGGCCGGCGATCTAAATATGTTTTCGGCACCTGAACGGATCCCCCAGCATATCGTCTGTCGATTGTTTTCATTAGCTGGAACGAGAATAAGTCGGGAAGCTTTAAGAATGGCGAGGCGGTTTCTGAACCGAAGTGGTTTGATTGTGTGCTGATACTGGCAATGGGCGGATTCCCAAGGAGGTACTTGATTTCTTCAGATCTCCAGGTGGTCACTCTCTGATAATCAAGGGCGACGCCGGAACTGGCAAGACCACGTTCGCCCTTCAGCTGATAGAGGAGCTGTCACAGGAACAGCCCGAGTATTACCTCTCGATGCGCGTATCTGACGAGGCGCTCTTCCGTCAATTCCCCTGGCTCAGGGAGAAGGCGAAACGAAACGAGATACTCAAGGCGGGCAAGGCCTTCCTGAAGAAGACTACCACAGTGGAGAAGGAAGAGGTCAACCCGAAGCAGGAGGCAACTCTGCGCGCGACGAAGAACCTGTTACGCGCCCTGACCGTCGTAGACACCAACCCCTCGGTCGTAAGGACAGAGCTGAACAAGCTCGAGGGCCAGGTCGAGGCGGGTGAGATAGACCATGACGAGGACGATGAATACAATGTCCTTGCGCCGGACGGTTCGCTAATTCTGGAGATCGGGACCATGCTCCCGGAGCTGGAACTCGCTTATGACATAACCGAGAACAACCTGCCCAAGCGGTCGCTGATCATACTTGATTCGATCGAAGCTCTTTCGGAGTTATATGGTATCAGCGCACAGCGTATCATGAACGTGCTCCAGAAGGATCTGGTAGAGCACTCAGATACCAACATCATCTACGTCCTCGAGACCTCGAATAAATCCAT
>JBEKDM010000162.1:0-4395 GCA_050014375.1 Methanomassiliicoccales archaeon
GTCCTCGCCACGCTTCTCCAGGTAGAGTTCCAGCACCGAACGTGCGATCCTTCCAAGGAAAATCGCCTTCTTCATCCGGTCGTCCTTGGTGTCGCCTAGGTGGGGCAGCAGGGAACGGTCGATGATCGACTCGACCTTCTTTAGCCGGTACTCCTTTGCCTGGCCGGTGGCGAACTTGCGTTCCAGGTACAGGTTCGCATCGTCCGGCGTGAAAATTCCGTTTGGCGGGAACAGTTTCTTGTCCTGGCATTCCTCTATGTTAGCGTAAACGATGTTGTGCATCTCAGGCATGGATGCGACGGCCTCGAATATCTCCTCGTCCGTCTTCATTCCCAATGCCTTCATCAGCGCGACCAGCGGGATCTGTCCAGACGCGGCCGGCACCGTGACCATGAGCATTCCGTCGCGCTTCTTCTCGACCAGGGTGAGCGCCCTGTGGCCTTCCCTTTGCGAGAATACCTTGGCCACCTCGAGCTTCGTTCCGTACCGCTCGTTATACTCGACCATCACCCGGTTCGGGGCCAAATCCTCAAGGGTGATCAGAACCCTCTCCGTCCCGCCGATGATGAAGTATCCGCCGGGATCCATCGGGTCCTCGCCAGCCTTCATCAGGCGTTGGCTGTACTCGTGGTCATTGATCTCCCTCTCCTGTTCCATGTTCTCCTTGTAGAGGGTGCACTTCTTCGACTTGACCATGACCGGCAGGTCACCGATGTGAACCCTTTCCGGCTCCTTCTCGATGCCGTCCTCGACGACCGTGAAATCCAGATAAACCGGGGCCAGGTAGTTCAGGTTCCTGAGCCTGGCTTCCATGGGGGAGAGGTCATGGACATAACCGTTCGCCTCACGGACGACAGGCAGTCCGACATGGATGGTCGGGCGTGACTGGTTGTCGATGTTCCCGGTCTTCTCGTCCCGCTTCCTCCCGACGCGGATCTCCACGATCCTGCCGTCGGTCTTGTCCGGGTCGAGCCTTATGAACCCTCGATCCAGGTCCTCCGCCGAGACACGCAGGTTGTCGACGATCTTCTGCATCCTGCTGTTCGGATTGTCCAACGTCGACAGGAAGTCGTCAAAGCTGGAAATGTGATGATTTACAATGCTTCTTTCTTTGAAATAGAGTTCGACTAGGTCACGCAACGAATTCACCCTCTGACAACTAAGCGATAAGCAACGGTGGTCTCAGCGGTCGCGCTTCGACGTACTATCTTGACCACTCTTCCCTCGGTGATAGGGCCTTCGAGGTTCTCCAGAAGCCTGATGCAGGCGTCGCCTTTACGTATCTTCGGCAACTGGTCTTTCTGGATCTTCAAGGAGGCCAGTACCTTCTTGGTCTCCTCGTCCGACAACAAATAGTGTTCTGGCACGAGGTCGTGCTCTAAGACGTTAAACTGTACAGTGTCGACCATAGCTATTACCTCGACGAAATTAAGCCCGGACCTTCTTTCATACTACGTAGCGGCCTTATAAAAATGCATCGGAATCTCTCGAAACGGATGTTCACTTTTCGATCTCCCATGTCGTTTCTTATTCCTACCCAAGCGGGCCTGAGGGGATTTTCGACATCACGGAGTTACCGTGGATGATTCGAACCCCTGACCACCTGGTTAAAAGCCAGATGCTCTTTCTAGGGACGCTTGTTACCAAACGTCCTACCTAGCTGAGCTACAGGCCCTTTGGTAGGTATGCCGGCGTGCAGAGCCGAGAGAATCCGGTGCCATTATTTAACCTTTCCCTTCAACCTCAGAACATGCACGGGCTACCGGCGGATTCTAACCGCTTCTGTATCAAGATACTATCAATATGGTAACCTCAGATGAGAACTTATTTGTCTGCGTTGGCCTAAACGATTAATCGTATCTCTCGGAACCCCCTTATATATTTATACAAGAAGTCTAATCTCGCACGAGCGATTGCTATGGAGAATGAGAAAGTCTGCAGTTCATGCGGCAAGAGATTGGTCGGAAAGGGTATCACCTTCTTCAAGTGCCCCCAATGTGGAGTCACCGAGATCGGAAGATGCTCCAACTGCCGCGACCAGAGTGTAAAGTACAAGTGTGACAAGTGCGGGTTCACCGGACCTTAAAGGGTGTTCACATGGGACAATGCGCCGCCGTTCACGATCTAATGCCAGATTCCACCGACTTCGACCTCGAAGCGCTATCGAAGAAGATTGCAAGCATCGTACCGGAAGGCGTCAAGGTCGTCAGGTCAGAAGTTCTGCCGCTAGCGTTCGGACTGTGCATGCTCGAAGTAACCACCATAATGTTGGACTCCGAGGGCATACTCGAGAAGCTGGAAGCTGCCTACCGCTCCTTGGAAGGCATCCAGAATGTGGAAGCCAAGGAGGTCGGCCTCATCTGAAGCTGACCCGAAAAACGACTTTGAACCATAATCAATTACGATACGACGATCGCCTGGCTGCGAGCGCTGCCGGCCTCGGTTCTTTATTTTGGAGGACCGTTTTCTGATGACCCATGTCACCGTGATCGATGGTTACATCGATGAGCCGGGTTCGCTCGGCGTGCCGCCTTACATCCATCCGTTGGTTCGAGCGGTGTACGGCGCGGGCAAGGATGCCGGGGCGGAGGCCAGCTACCATACTATCGATGATCTTCGTCAGGGTTGGCATCCGGAAAAGACAGATATTGTGATCTTTCTGACCGGCAGTGCAGTCCCGGGAAGGTACATCCGGGCATCTCCAGCATCAAGACGAGAGGTTGAAAGATACCTCCCTTCGATGGCAGGCATCAAGATCCTCGGAGGGCCTTTGACCCTGGAGCAGGACATTGAGGATTCTGGTCTTTTCGACATCATCGCCACGCGGGACCCGGCCAGTTGCCTGTTCGATTGCCTCACCGGCAAAGGTCCTTCCAACCGCTGGAGGACCGTAGATGAATGGAACCGATGGCTAATGATCGGGGCAGACATCGTCACGAAACATCGTGACTTTCCCCAGCCGCTGGTCGCGGAGATCGAGACCTACCGAGGCTGCGTCAGATACAAGAGCGGGGGTTGCTCCTTCTGCGTGGAACCCCTCAAGGGCGTCCCTGTCTGCAGGGAACCCGCGGACATCGTTGCCGAATGCAGGAAACTGCATGCCCTCGGCGTGCGTAACTTCCGGTTGGGTGCGCAGACCTGCTTTATTTCATACCATGCCCATATGGACGGGACTGAAACGCCCCGCCCCGACCCGGAAGCGATAGAAGAACTGCTCTCCGGCATTGCCTCCCTCGGGGTGGACCTGCTCCATCTGGACAATGCCAACCCGGCGGTCATCGCGGTGCATCCAGAGGAGTCCGAACGAATCCTCCGAAGCATCGTGCACCATTGCACCAGCGGGAACGTGCTGGCGCTGGGCATGGAGAGCGCTGACCCAAACGTAATGCAGGCGAACAATCTGAACGCTTCCGCAGAACAGGTCATGCAGGCGATCGAGCTCATCAACCGTATCGGCAGGGGGCGTGGCCCCACTGGTCTGCCAGCGGTGCTGCCAGGCCTGAACTTCATCATCGGATTGGACGGCGAAACCAAGAGGACCCTGGATCTCAACTACGATTTCCTGAAGAGAGTGCTGGATAATGACCTGCTGATCCGTCGGATAAACATTCGCCAGGTCATCGGGATAAGGCGCAAGTTCGATCAGGGCGTCAACCACTCAGAGTTCTTGAAATTCAAGCAAAAGGTGCGTGAGACCATTGACCGGCCAATGCTAGAGCGGGTCGCCCCGCTGGGCACTGTTCTGCGTCGGGTATATACAGAAATGCACGAGGGCAAGACCACCTTCGGCCGCCAGATCGGGACCTATCCGCTACTGGTGGGTTTCTCCTACCCGATCGAACTGGGAAAGTTCGTAGACGCGGTCGTGAGCGGCCACGGCTATCGCAGCCTGACAGCTGTCGAGCATCCGCTCAAGATCAACAGGTGCTCACTTACCGCGATCGCCTCACTGCCCTCAGTCGGCAAGAAGCGGGCCGCCCGCATAATGATTCACCGCCCCTATCGAACCAAGGAGGAGTTCATCGCCTCGATGGACGACCGGGCCGTGGCCGAGTCCCTGGCCAAGATGCTGGACTACTCCGTTTGATGCAGCGATTGTACAGATGCGCCAACGGAATGCCCATAAATATCGGGATGCCCCTCACAATCGCCAAATGGATGCGAAGTTCCTCGCGCGGTACCCTTTTGTCAAGGGAGCTTCGGATTTCGTCCGGAGCAGCGACGTATCGCTGGAGGACCTGATCAGCCATACCGCCTACCCCGAAGCGAGAAGGCGAGGGAAGAAGAGGGTCTTGGAAGCTTTGAACGACACCAAGATCCAGACCAACCCGGCGAGCACCGAGGAGGAGTTCCTGGCCGAGGTGCTGTCCTATCCGGTGGCGAGGATGATAGTTT
>JBEKDM010000163.1:0-4227 GCA_050014375.1 Methanomassiliicoccales archaeon
TGAGGCCGCTCGCATCGAGCAGATCTCCGGGGATGACTATCTCCCGGTTTCCACCTGCACCTTCTCTATTCATTTGACCACATCTTCATGCAAATCCTGATTGGTTTAAAAACCTTCCCTTCCATAAATGCACCGAGACGCTAGCTCTTAAGCTGCTTCGTCTGCGCGTTCCCTTTTGTCCGTTCGTTCAAACGCCCATAGAAGTCGTCCCTCATGCCTGCGGGAATCTCCACCACACCGATCCAGGCCCCGTTGGGCTCCCATTCCTCCTTCAGGATCTTCCCGAAGTGAATGATGTCCTCGTAGCACTTACCGTACTCTTCTCCGGTAAGTTTTATCGCGATCTTGATCTTCTCAAACCTGATCGGGATCAGCGGCCTCAACTTGTCCAGCACCTGGTTTATCTGTTGCTCGACCGGCTTGAAGGCGTCGATATGAACCTTGGCCTCGTCCATGGCCATGGAGATACGCTCAGCGGTATGTGGCCCGCCCGTCTGCGGGTTGATGGCGTTTCTGGCTATCTCGGAGACGATACGCTTCCGCTTGTTCTCCAACATTTCTTTTCTTTGTTGGGCGGTTAGCTGTATCTCTCCTTTGAGAATTATCTGCTTGGCGACCTCGACCACATCATTGGTGCCGAAGACCTCCTTGATCTTATCTTCGGGAGATTTTGTGCCCTTATGGGCATTCTTGAAGATCTCGTCAATGACCATGTGTTCATAGAGGTTGGGCTCCTTGCCTTCCTTGAGCAAGTTGACGACCTTGGGGTCGATCAATATCTCAAAGGTCTCGCCGTGGGACTCCAGCTTCGCGATGATCGCGTCCTCGATGTCTACCATCCAGACCTCGATCACGCAGTGTTGACCCTTTGGATATAGGTCTCAGCTTCGTTGTCGTCCATGCGGCGGAAGTTCTCCCCACGCCTGACGATACCTATCTCCACAGCCTTCGGGTTGAGCTTCTCTTCCTCAGTAGCCTTCTTAAGCGCCTTGAGGCCCAACTCAACCGCGTCCACCATTGCCATTCCTTCGGCGTATTGTTCTTCGAAGACTTCCATCACGACGTTGCGGCCAGCACCGATGCTTCCTGCCTTGTAGGACACAAGCGCTCCGCTCGGGTCGGTCTCGAACAGGTGCTCTCCGAGCTCGTCCACGCCCGCGACCAGCAGAGCAGTTCCGAACGGCCTAACGCCGCCGTACTGGGTATAGTTCTGCTTATAGTCGCAAATGCGCTTAACCAGCTCCTCGACCCCCATGTTCTCATCGTAGGTGATCTTGTTCACCTGGGCGATGACCCTGGCTTGGTCCACAAGTATCCTGGCATCAGCTACAAGTCCAGATGTGGCGCAGCCAATGTGATGGTCGATTTTGAATATCTTTTCGATGGACTTCGGTTCCATGAGCCTGCTGGCGATCCTCTTGTCCACTATAAGGACCACGCCGTCCTTGAACTTCAGCCCGACGGTTGTGGTCCCCCTCTTGACCGCCTCCCTAGCGTACTCCACCTGGAACAATCTTCCGTCCGGCGAAAACACAGTTATGGCCCGATCGTATGCCATTTGTCCTGGTTGCATCTAATTATCACTCCTTCGAACGCGTTACGACTTCACCTTAAGTTATCCTCGACTATATATTTGTTGGGTAGTTTCAGACTAGAACTTCGGGCATGCTGGCTTGGTCGATATGCAGCGCTTAGCGACCGGCCCTCCGCCCTCCTTTTGCCTCCTTGCCACCCTTCGAATTAGGTACGAAATAACGCTCCCTAAGGGTCTTGAGGGTGCCCGAAGTGCGGAGTGACTTCATCGGCAGTTCTGCGGCGTTAATAAGTTCCAAGGTCGCCTCCTTCTCCGGTTCGGACGAGCGGACGATGCCACGCCGTCCCTCGAACTGAATTAGCTTTGGCGGTCGAACCCCTAGACGGACGGCGCTCGAGATGATCTCCCGGGACACTGTCTCTGCGTCGATGACCTCGGAGGTCTCGAACGCCACGTATCGGCGGCGTCCGCGTTTCTCCTTGACGACCATCTTCCGTCTTCACCGAGCCTTCGTCGGCGCAGGGGGGCAGTTGGCAGTGTCTGGTTTTGTTACGATGCTGTTCTGTTTCAGACCCGTGATTATCACCATGGCGGTGAGCCTCCCTTTCATCTCCGGTTCGACCGCGCATCCCCAAATGACCCGGGCCCGCGGGTTCACAGCCTGGCTGACGAGTTCTGCGGCCCTTTCCGCTTCGGTCACAGTCATGTCCGGACCGCCCACGACCCGAATCATGGCGCCTTTCGCGTCATGAAGATCGACATCGCCCAGCATTGGGGAGTTCAGCGCATCATGGATCGCCTTGTTTACGCGTCCATCGTCCGAGTCGGATTCACCGATGCCGATCATGGCAATGCCGCCATTCTTCATTATGGTCAGGATATCGTTGAAATCGAGATTGACCAGCGCGGGCTTGGTCACCACTTCAGTGATTCCCTTGATGCTTTGCATCAAGACCTCGTCGGCCACTTTGAACGCCGCTTCGATCGGCAGTCTGGGAACCAGCTCCAGCAACTTATCGTTCTGGACCACTATGGTCGTGTCGCAGTGCTCGCGTAGGTTGTTCAGGCCCTTCATGGCGTTCTCCATCCTGATCCGACCTTCCGCCTTAAAGGGCAAAGTCACTATCCCTATGACCAAGGCACCCTGTCTCCGCGCCATCTCCGCAACGACCGGCGCCGCTCCGGTCCCGGTTCCTCCGCCCATGCCGGCGGTGACGAACACAATGTTCGCACCCACCACGAATTTCCTCAGGTCGCCCTCGGATTCCTCGGCCGCTTGTTGTCCGATCTCGGGGATGGCGCCCGCTCCCAAGCCCTTGGTCGTGGATTTGCCAAGCAGGACCTTGTTCGGGACTTGTATAGCCAAAAGATGCCTGGCATCGGAGTTGCAGGCAACAATGGTCGCGCCCGAGACACCCGCCTGGGTTACCCTTCGAGCGGTATTTGAACCGCCTCCGCCGCAGCCAATTATCGAGATCTTGACCTTGAGGGTCTCCACGAGCTTCATGAGCTCGGCGTCGTCCTCACTGGTCATCTGCGGTTGCATGCTCGGGACTTCTTCCCGCGATCCTTTCTTTCCTTCGTCTGGAACGTCAAATAATGATCTCAAGTGCACCCACACCCTTGATTGAATAATACAAATGTGATATTTATCCATTTGTTCTTAGCTTTATAACAAGGGTTGAACAATTCATTGCCATTGCTTTTTACATATGTAATACTCAAATACGGTTCCGTTCAGCGATCTCTTTGGGGGTGCCGACGTATTCGAACAGGGTCCCGCACCGGCGGCATGCCCGATCATCGATCTCCAAAATTATACCGCATTCTGGGCAGGAATCACCGGTAAAGGCACCGCATTCACACAGCCCGGTCTCCTCATTGAAGATCCTTGAGCAGATGGGGCAAAGCATCGGAGTATAGGTCTCATATACCTCACCGCAACGAGCGCAGACCATGCTGTCCGCATGGACAACAGACCCGCAATTGGCGCAATTGAATAGGTCATCATCTACGAAGACAGCCCCGCAATCGCATCGCTTAGCCTCCGAAAAGATCATTTGGCCGCAGGATGGGCATGGAACCTTCTCGATCTTCGACACCTCCCTTTTCTTAGAGATGCTTGCGACCGTCGCGGCATCATAGGTCTTCTGGCAATAAGGACAGAACGCGGTCCGCTCCAGGCAAACATCGTGGAAGCTCTTTCCACACTCGCATTTGGCCACATTCAAGCCTTGCTTGACTCTGCCCATGCAGATCTGGCATACTACTATGTCATATTTCGGTTTGATCGGGGTCACCCTCGGCCTAGGCCTTAGGATTTCCTGCTCTTTCACTTGAGGCAGATGTTGAGGCGTCGCGGGTTCATCAGGGATCGGTTCCCAATGCACGACCAGTCGCCTTTTGAACAGTATTGCAAAAGGGTTCTTCAAAGCGGCGTGATCTCCCTTTCCCGTAACCTCGACACGCCTTTTCCAAAATCGTTTTGGGTCTAAAATCCTTTGTCTGTGATTCCATCTATTTGATAAAAAGGGGGGCATGAATGGTCAGCCACCCGACTTCTCTTGCAACTTCTTGTTATAGTTCATTACATTGATACTATTCATGTAACGATAAGCCAAGGTTCGTTATGTCGATAAGCGAACCTTCGGATTTTAGAAAGAAATAAAGCGAAAAGCTCTTAAGAAAGAGGG
>JBEKDM010000164.1:0-4144 GCA_050014375.1 Methanomassiliicoccales archaeon
GACTGCTTGGCAGATTCGTTGACCATCTCCAGCACCTGCCGGTCGATGCCCCACACCTTCCTCTTCTTGCCTAGCATAGGGATCCCATCAGCTTCTCGTGGGTCCGGGAATAGAAGCTCCGACCGAAGGAGACGAAGCGCGCTTTGGTCTCGGAGACGCCGAACTCGACGGTCTCGTGCCCGGCCATAGCCTCCTCCTCCTGCCCATCCACAACGACCACGCATTCCTTTGGCTGGACCACCTTTAGGGTGATCTTGCTGGTCGACGGAACCACCACCGGACGCGCGGCAAACTTGAACGGTGCCATCGGTGCTATGACCAGGGCTTCCACGCGCGGGTCGACCAGCGGGGCCCCGACACTCATCGCGTAACAGGTCGAACCGGTCGGCGTGGAAATGATGATGCCATCCGCCCTGACGTTCACCGCCAGCTCGTTATCCACGAACACTTGGAAGTGACGGATCTTGGCGATATGCGCGGTGTGCACGACCGCCTCATTGACCGCATCAGGAAGCCTTTTCTTGTTGATGGTGGTCTTCAGCTTCAGGCGGGAGACGACCTCGTAGTTACCCTTGAGGATGTTCTCCAAGCCTTCCTCCAGCTCCTCATCCGCCACCTCGGTCAGGAATCCCAGGTCGCCGGCGTTGATGCCGAAGATGGGCGCGTTGTTATGCTGTGACGCCCTGAGGATGGTCCCATCGCCACCCACGGTGATCAAGATGTCGACATCCATGTCCTCGACCTTCCATCCCTTCATCTTGAACCGTTTGGCGATGTCGCTCTCCATCAGGACCTCGTATCCCTCCAGCAACTGCAACGCCCTCTTGGCCAGCCGCGGAGCGTCCGGCACATCCATGTTCACGCTCATCCCGAATTTCAAAGCAGGACCCCCTTAACCACCTCATCGCCGTAGGCCAGGAAATTGCTTCTCACTTTCAGGTCGAAAGGCATGTCCAGCCGGTTGCCCGACAGGTCCACGATCTCCCCTCCGGCCTCGCGCAGGATCAACGCGCTGGCGGCGATGTCGATCACCCTGATGGACTTATCATAGTGGTCCGCATTAAAATAATACCCGTCCGCACTGCCCTTGGCAACCATGCACATCTCCAGGGATGCGCATCCCATGGAACGGGAACGGTTGGATTTCTTGGTCACGTTATAACAATCCAGCTTGGAGTGTTTGCCCATATAAACGAAGAAGGTCGATTGCTTCTGGATAAATTTCCGGACCTTCAGACGGCATCCGTCCTGGAACGCTCCCTTCCCCTTCTCGGCGTAGAACGCCTCGCCAGTGATCACGTTCTGGACCAGACCGGCCTCGACGTCCGCCATGCTTCTGGTCCCGATAGCCATGGACACGCTGTAAAATGGTATCCCCATGACTGAGTTGTACGTGCCATCGATGGGATCGATGACCAGCGTCTTGTCAGCCCGGTTGTCGATGTAGCCTGCTTCCTCGCTTAGGATGTTCAGCGGAATGTCATTATCGGTGATGTACTCCACAATGACATCCTCGGCCACTTTGTCTATGTTTAACGTCGGCGTTCCATCGGCCCCCATGCACAGCTCCTTTGAACGGTCGAAGTCTTTGGGCAGGGAGTTGACCTTCTTCCGGACCTGGTCCGATATCGTCTCTAGTAGGTCCCGCATCGTTCCTTGCTATGCTATGGGCGGGATATAACCATTGATGGTCGACCACCAAAGAAGTCGCCAATTGAAGGGAGGGCAAGTCATAATAATCCCCTAGTCCTTGGAGCACTTCATGTCGGAACCGTCGACAGCTCAGGATTGGATAGCCCATAAAGGAAAGGCGGCGAAACTGGGACTTACGCTGCGCCAGACCATCCTGAACATTCTGCCGGACATCACCGAGACGCTCGACCTAAAGGCAGCCATGGTATCGTATGGGATCGGTGATCGATATGAGGACACCGTTGTTATCATCCGATCCGACGGCCCCATTTGGTCCCTGGGTTTCTATCGTGGCCGGGAGCTTCCCGACCCGAACAGGCTGCTTAGTGGAAATGGTCGTTTACACGCGGCCGTCAACATCGCAGGTCGAGCGGACGTCGAGTCCGAGGCCTTGAAGACCTTGATAATAGCAGCATACGAGGCGGCGTTGGAACGGAAGAAGGACACGGAAGAAGCCGGCACCTAAGTGTGGAAAACATTTAGAATCAGGAAGCGATTAGAAGGATAGCCGTTTCCCTCAAGATCAATAGTTTATGACCGTGATTGGCGGAATCCTCTCAGGCGAAGCCGTGGTCCCTGAAAAATTACGGCGTCCCGACGGTCACCGCGGTCAAGCCGCAACGAAAATATTCAAATCAGGGCAGAGAATAACCCTAAACGGGAACGAAGGCCTAATATACATATCGGAAGGCTGATTTATTTGGACTCAGACGTCATACACGAATTCGGTGAGAACAAGGACTGGAACGAGAGCTTCTACTTCAATCTCTACGATAGAGGCAACGACATTCTCGGCTTCATGCGGATTGGATTGGTGCCGAACAAGAAAGAGAAGACCGCGTTCTGTTTCTTCCTCATGCCGGATGGCTCGACCATCGGGACCAAGAGCAAGTCCGAGATGGCCGACAACGACCTGGTATCGGGCGGCCTGAGGCTAGAGAAGATCGAGTCGGAAAAGAAGTGGGCGATCAGGTTTGAGGGAGAACTGCTCAAGCAACTGAAGGACGAGGCATCCAAGGTCAACGTCAAGTTCGACCTGGAGTTCGATGCCCTGAACAACATGTTCGATTACCGCAACTGCGTCAGCGGCGAGAAGGAGATCCTCTCGCAGAACGTCGCCTCGGAGCACGTCGAGCAGTTCGGGAAGGTCAAGGGAACGATCAAGATCGGGGACCGCGAGTACGCGGTCGACGCCCTCGGCGAGAGGGACCACTCATGGGGAGTGCGCGACTGGTCGGCACCAGGCAGATGGGTATGGATCACCTGCCAGTTCAACGATGCCTATGCATTCAACATAACCAAGCTCTACACGGACAAGGGAGAGGTCGATGCCGGATTCATCCACCAGGACGGGGTTACATTGCCGATCGTCAAGGTGGACATGGCACACGAGTTCGACGCCGAAGGCACCCCGAGCGAACTGTACCTGGCCATGTACGACAAGGACGGAGACGTCTACGGCGTCAAGGCGGTCGTGAAACGCAAGGTCCTGCTTACCATGAACGAGGACGAGAAGCGGACACCGGTCATCTTCGAGACCCTGGCGAAGTTCAAGTTGGACGACGACGTAGGCTACGGAGTACTGGAGTACCTGCTTCGGAAGTAAAACCCCAACCCAATCTCCTATTTTGATCGAGATCAGCGGGACCTGAAGGCAAACCGCCGGATGAGCGATGTAATGCTCATGCCGGCGCCGTACTCGTCCCGCAAGGCCTTCGCTTCCCGCTTCGGGAGGCCGTTGGCCAGCAATGAAAGGTAGAATTCCTTGGATGCTTTCTTGGCGCTGACCTTGACACGCAGGTAGGAACGGAACAGACGGTAGACCATCAAGGGTAGGCTCGCGACCATGGCGATGACGGCTCCATTGTCTCGCCTGCTCATTTCTCGTCCTCTTCCATCTCGTGACGGATCTTCTCTCGGATCATGCCATCTCCGCCGCCCTGGGACCCGACGATCATCTTCAGCAGACCGCCGAGGCTCACTGTCGACATGTATTCCTTGGTCAATTCGAACGCCTCCTGGTTGGTCATCCCGGCGGCGCGGAGCGACTTGTAGAACGCCGCCACTGATTGGCCGAACTTCTCCCCTTCCTGGGCGCCGTAGAGCACCTTGGTTATGCTCTCCATCAGTCGGGGCACCTGTTCCGTCAATATCTCGAACAGTTTCCTCATGTCCTCGACGTCGTGTATCATATCATCGCTAGCCATGTCATTTCACCGTCTTTCTTCGCCTATCTCGCCTGTTACTTTCCGGACCTGTTGTCGACCGCGAGACATCATAGATCGGCCATCCTACTTGGTCAATCCGAGCACTTCTGACCATTTCCTGACCACTGCCTCGGATATCTCGTAGGTCTTCTCCTTCTTACCCGACCGCTCCACCACCATGCCCTGCCCCAGCAGCTCTCCTAGCCGGTCCCTGACGATCCGCCGGGATGCACTGCCCCGCCGCT
>JBEKDM010000165.1:0-4100 GCA_050014375.1 Methanomassiliicoccales archaeon
GGCCGCGTAGGGCAGGTCATGGGCGATTATGATGCGCGTCAGATCCTTGGGGAACTCCTTCTTTCCTGGCACGCAGGTACCTGCCGGGCAGGTGGTGGTTTGGGCACCCCGTCCGGTCGCACCGGACCTCTGGATGCCGGTGTTCATGTAAGCCTCGTTGTTCAGGCAGACGTATAGGAAACGGTGGCCTCTCTCGATCGCACCCGACAGTGCCTGGAACCCGATATCGTATGTAGCTCCGTCACCGCCGAAGGCGATGAAATTGATGTCCTCGGTGATCTGACCCTTCCGTTTCAGTGCCAGGTAGGTCGCTTCTACTCCACCGATCGATGCCGGCGCGTTCTCGAACGCACTGTGTATCCATGGCACATTCCAGGATGTGAAGGGGTAGATGGTGGTTGAGACCTCGAAGCAACCAGTGGCGTTAGCGACGACTACCGGTTTCTTGCTGGCCATCAGGACTTGTCTTGCGATGATCGATTCGGAGCATCCGGCGCATAGCCTGTGCCCTTCGGTCAGGCGCTCCTCGGAATGGGACAACTCCTTAAGGGTGAAGCTCACGGACGCACCCCCAGGTAGTTGACCATCTCATGGTCTTTGGTCATCAGCTGCTTGTACACACCCTTCATTTCGTCGATCCTCACATCCCTTCCCCCGAGGCCATAGACGTAATTCGCTATGTCGGGGCGGTCCTTGGCGTCATACAACGCGGTGCGGACCTCCGGGAACATAGGTCCAGACGACCCAGTGCTGATCGCGCGGTCCATGACCGCAACACCTTTCTTACCTTCTAGCATCTCTCTGACCTCTTCGAAGGGGAAGGGTCGGAACAGACGTAGCTTCACCGAGCCGACCTTCTTCCCTTCCGCTCTCATCTCATCGACCACATGGCGTAGCGTCCCGGCGGTGGATCCCATCGCCATGATGAGATAGTCAGCATCCTCGGTCTTGTATCCCTCAATGATGCTGTGCTCTCTGCCGGAGATCTTGGCATAGTCCTTCTGGACCTGCTTGACCACCGGCTTGGCGCGCTTCATAGCCTCCATGACTTGGTACTTGTGTTCGAAATAGTAGTCCGTCTGTGAGAACGGCCCATATGTGGTCGGGTTCTTCAGGTCCAGGAGCGGCCGCACCGCCCGGAATGGACCGACGAAGTCCTTCACGACCTGGGTCTCCAGCGTCTCTAGGCGCTCCAGGGCATGGGTGACGATGAAACCGTCTATACAGGTCATTATGGGCAGGCGGACGTCCATATGCTCCGCGACCTTGAACGACATAACGGTGTTGTCATACGCTTCCTGGACGTTCTCCCCGAAGAGCTGGATCCATCCCGTGTCACGGGCGCCCATGGCGTCGCTGTGGTCACACTGGATGTTGATCGGCCCGCTCAATGCGCGGTTTGCCACCGACATCGCGATGGGCAGCCTCATCGCCGAGGCGATCCACAGCACTTCCCACATAAACGCCAGTCCGGCCGAGGCGGTCGCGGTCGCCACCCTTCCACCGGCTGCCGAGGCACCGATGCAAAGCGACATCGCGCTGTGCTCCGATTCGGCGCACACATATTCAGTATTGACCTCGCCGTTGGCAACGAACTCGGAGAAGTTCTCCACAATGATCGTCTGCGGCGTGATCGGATAGGACGCGACGACGTCCGGGTCGATCTGTCTCCATGCATGTGCGATGGCCATGTCCCCGTTCAACGCAATCGGTTCCATTTACGCTCCCTCCTCCTTCATCGTGATCGCCTTTGCCGGGCACTGGTTGGCACAAATGCCGCAGCCCTTGCAATGCGTGTACTTGAATCCTTTCATCTGCTCGTGCTCGACGATGACGCTGTTGTCTGGACAGTAGATCCAACAGAAAAGGCAGTTCGTGCACTTCTCCTTGTCCACCTCGGGCCTCTTCGACCTCCAGTCACCGGTCTTGTATTGTTTGGCATTCCCCGCCTCGCAGATCATCGCGCCCTGCTCCAATTCCTTTGAGCCCTTATCTGCCATTCAGTCCACCTCTTCATATGCCCTTTCCACGGCCTTGACGTTCTTCGCGATGACCTCGTCCTTGAACTTTCCGGCGAATTTCGCCCTGAGCTCTTCCGTGACCGTCTTCAGGGTGACGATCTCCGATATCTTGACCAACGCCCCGAGCATGGCCGTGTTGGTCATCGGCCTTCCAAGCTCCTCCAGGGCTATCTTCGTGGCGTTGACCGCATGGATATCCGCTCCGCTACCGATCTTCACCTTGAGCTTGTCCTTTCCTTCCGGATAGTTTGCAATGACAGACCCGTTCTGCTTGAGCCCGTCCATGACATTGACCTGACCTATCAACGTTGGATCTATGACCACCACTACGTCGGGATAGTAAACCTGGCTATGAATGACGATGGGTTCGTCCGATATGCGGGCGAAGGCCCTTATCGGTGCTCCCATCCTCTCCGGACCGAACTCCGGGAACGCTTTGATATACTTGCCCTCCTTCAGTGCGGCTCCGGCCAAGATCTCGTTGGCTGTAACGACACCTTGTCCTCCCCTGCCGTGCCATCGTATTTCAATGGTTTTCACTTCATCGCCTCGCATAACCTTGAAAAATATCTTGATATTTAATCATTTCATTTATTCGATTACGAAAGACATTAAATTCATTACGAATATTGGCAGTATTGCTATTCGTTGACCTGACAAATTCGAAAATACCTCTGAATAGCGAAGTCGCCCTTCGATTCTCGAATATCCTGCTACGAAAAAGTCCAACTTTGATATGTAATGGCATAGCTCGGCGATCTTGAATCTCGGGCGGAATCAGAGGAGCGGCCTTGACCGTTCACTAAGTCAAACTAATATTTCAACTATCATATTATTAATTCCTCAGGTCATTCCAGACTCGTTCTACCGTTCATCCATAACAGAACTGCAATTCCAATTGATCTGCGATGTATATTCTTACCAAATTTGCCATGTTCCCGGAAAACTTAATAGCCATTGCGCTTATTGCGAACTGGCGAGCGGGACGGAACACACCATCCCACGAGTCCAAATCCGTTCTTGAAAGAGGGACATAACAATGAAGCGAATCACTAACATCGCAGACTTGAGCAAGAACGACATACCTATCGCGGGAGGAAAGGCTGCGAACCTGGGAGAACTGGTCTCCGCCGGGTTCAATGTACCTCCCGGTTTTGTACTTACTACTCTCTCATATGACGATTTCATCTCCGCCAACAATCTTGTCCCAACGATCAACGAGGTGCTGGCATCGGTCGATGTTAACTCTGAACCGTCCCTCCAGGGTGCGTCTGCCGCGATCCGCAAGGCATTCGAGGAAGCGGTCATCCCGGCCGATCTGACGCAGGAAGTGCTGAAAGAGTATGGCCGCATGTTCAGAGGCAAGAAAGTCAGCCTCGTGGCAGTCAGGTCCAGCGCCACGGCCGAGGACCTACCCACAGCGTCTTTCGCGGGACAGCAGGATACCTATCTGAACGTCCCCAACGCCAACGATCTGATGGACAAGATCAAGAAGTGCTGGTCCTCCCTTTTCACACCAAGAGCTATCGCCTACCGTGTTACCAAGAACTTCGAGCACTCTGCAGTGAAGCTAGCCGTCGTGGTCCAGAAAATGGTCAACTCAGACATTTCCGGGATAATGTTCACCGTCGACCCCAACTCTGAGATGCCTCACATCATCATCGAGGCTGGATATGGGCTCGGAGAGGCCATCGTGAGCGGGAAGGTCACACCCGATACCTATGTGGTCGAGAAATTCCACAACAAGATCATTAATAAACGCATCTCCAAGCAGACCTGGATGTTTGTCCGGGGGAAGGTCGGCGACACCGTCAAGGAGGACGTCGCCCCGGAACTGGTGGGCGAGCAGAAGCTGAACGATGACCAGATATTCGAGGTCGCGGATATAGGCAAGAACATTGAGGTCCACTATGACCGGCCGATGGACATCGAATGGTGCATCGAGGATGGTCAGGTTTTCGTGGTCCAGGCGAGGCCTGTGACCACATTGAGCAGCAATGGCGACAAAGCCGGGAAGCAGGATACCATGGCAACGGAGATGAAAACGGACAAGATATTGGTCAAGGGATTGGCCGCGTC
>JBEKDM010000166.1:0-3898 GCA_050014375.1 Methanomassiliicoccales archaeon
GAGAGCAACTCCTTGGTCACTGAACTGCCAAGGGAACCGGTGGCACCGGTCACCACTGCGATCTTGTAAGTCGCCACAATGCACCCTAGATATCGATTTGTACCGACGATATTAGAGGTTAACCCTAACAAGAACGATTTAGATTGGGTATGATCAATGGACTATCCAGTGTTGTAGAAGTTTTGAATAAGAAAAAGAACCCTACCCCCTTTCGAGAACAGGGCAGACTGATTTGCCTTTTTGATAATGGTTTTTGAAATATTTTTAGAACAGGTTTAGAACCTGTCCTTGGGCTTGTGCTTCTGGAAGCAGTCCCTGCAGTAAACCGGCCTTCCCTCGGTCGGTTTGAACGGGACTTGGGTCTCGGCTCCGCAGTCTGAGCACTTCACGTTGTGCATCTCGCGCGGTCCGTCATTCCTTGGGCGTCCATAGCTGTTGCCTCTGTTACCACCGTACATTTTTACTACCTTGTTTGTTTATATCTCAAAAACCGTGAAACGACTCTTGGGATAATTACACCAATAATGTACTAGTATATAAATTGATTTTAATGAAGGACGATTTGAAGGAGCTGACGGCCGCTGGCACCTCGGAGAGCATAATACGCTCCCCCTTCACCGGTGATGAAATGGATCCGGTGCCAGATCGCTCCGGTGGCGTTCGCACTACGGGGCCGTTCTATTTGAGCGTTCCCTCCAGCTCTTCGATGAACGTTTCTGCCTGGGCGATCCCTTTCTGCCATGATGTTTCCTTCCCGATATCGAAACCGAGACCTGATGCCAGTTCAGCAGCGGAGCGACTAGATCCTGCCGACAGCAGTCCCTTGAACTTGGGAACGAACGCCTTACCCTGCTCCTGGTACAGGCGATACATGGAGAAAACGAATAGCTGGGCGAACACGTAGGGATAGTTGTAGTATCGCAGCTCCGGAATGTAGTAGTGCATCTTCATTGTCCACTCCCATTTCATCTCCGGTAGCCATTCCACCGCATCGCCATACACGTCGTCGCGGGCCTTGACCCATAGGACCGATATGGTCTCCCCATCAAGGTATTTCCCGTCCCTGATGGCCTGGTAGAGGCTCTTCTCGAAGAAGAACCGTGCGCTCACCTGGAACGCAGCCTGTCCGAACCCATCCATGACCTGCGTGAGCACCGCTTGCTTCTCCTTTACGTCCTTGGCGTTGCCGATCAGGTGATCGGTCAGGAGAAGTTCACCGAAGATCGAACCGCACTCTGCTATGCAGTAGCTGATGGCGGTGTTGCTGACCCTCTGCGATCTCGAGGTGAGGTAGGCATGCATGGAATGGCCCATCTCATGCGCCTGTGTATAAACGTCATCAAGACGGCCGTTGAAGCTTTGCAGGACGTAGGCGGACCTCCCGCCGTACCAGTCCGAGCAGAAGGCGCCGCTGACCTTGCCCGGGCGGACAGCAGCATCAATGTGCTGCTTCTGGTACATATCCTCCGACCATTCTCCTAGCTGGGGGTCGAATCCCCCGTACGCCTTGACGACGGTGGCGTGTGCCTGGTCCCAGGTGAACGTCATCTTGGGCGCTTTCGGTAATGGCGCCATGATGTCCCAGTTGCCTAGTCGGTCGAGGTCCATCATCTTGGCCTTGAGCTTGAGGTATTTACGATAGACGCCGACGTTATCCTTCATCGTGGACATCAATGCCTCGATAGCCTCCGGTTCAACGTCGTTATAGATGAGGCTGGAGGTCTCAGGCGTTGGGTACTTCCGCAGATCACAGTTCTGCAGGTGGTCGTCGCAGATGGAGCGCAACGCCGAAGACCATATGGTCTCGTCCTTGCCCAATCTCCCATACACGATGCGGTTCGCGTCCCGCCTCAGCTTCCGGTCCGGAGACCCGTACAGACCGATTATCTGCCCGTAGGGAAGCTTCTTCCGTTTCCCCTCGACCTCGATCGGGAAGGTCCTTGTGCTCAGCCACTCCCGTTGCAGCTGTGACCAGGCGTGGGCTCCGTTCTGGTCCTTGGATATGATGATCTGCTCTTCTGACTCGGACAGAAGATAGGGGGCCGCCCTAAGGGTGCGGTCCAGCGCGTGCTTGAACTCGGCCAGGACTGGATCGTTCACCAGCTCCGGCCTCTGCTTCAGCAGGTAACTGAGCTCGATGTCGACGAACGCCAGTAGCTGGCCAACCTTGGTACCGGCCTTGCTGACAGCATCATTAAGCTGCTTGGAGACGATGTCGGTGGTGTCCGCCGAGTACCGGAGCCGGCTATACATGATGGCTCCCTCGTACCGCAGCTGCATCCTCTCCCTTTCCTCGAAAAGGGCCTTCAGGCCCTCGGCGTCCAGGGTCTTGATCTTTCCCCGGTATTCCTCGGCCCTTTTTCCGGCCTCTTCGACCAGCGCGTCAAGTTCCTTGACGATCTCTGATTGCTCCGTGCTCTTGACAAGCTGAGAAAGGTCCCATTTGACGTCGTTCATGAACGAAACCCCTTGGTTCCTCCGAAAAGGACTGTCGAGACCATATAATTACTGCAATCGCTCATGATCGGGTAGGTGGGTTGCGTCAGGTGCGAATGATAGATCACCTGCCTAGTGTTCGGTGAGGTCCAGTGGTATCTTTTTCTTTGCCGGGACGATCTCCCTTACATTCTCTGTTTCGCTGCGATCATCCGGCGCCAGGGACCTTTCTGCCCCATAGGCCCTGGTCATCATCGGGCCATAGCACTGCCGGTCATGGCAGAGGAAAAGCGGGGGCTGTGCACCCTGATCTTTCTCTTCCATTCCATACCGCTTCTTCTTCATTTTTTATCCCTTCTCGGCCGCTAACGTCATCTGGCCGATCTATCGGTCTCATTGTGGTCGGTCTTGATCGAATCTGTGGTCGACATTTTGATGACAACTGCCAAGGCATCTTCCGACGATAAAGTTAGTTCTCCCTATGCTATCTTCTAAGACACGATATTTGTTTGTTGTCCGTTGAAAATTGACCGAGTATACCTGTAAACGGCCACAAAAGCGCACATGCTGATCTTACCGTCAGGCAGAACGGACCGGGTGATTCTCCGACGGCCTTTGATCTCTGAAGATGACCCCCAGGTCCGGGTTCATCATGTATACCGGCATGAATCCTAGGATGTCATGCCTGACTACCTTGAAATACATCGGCATCTGCTCCTCCAGATCTTCAAGTCCTGTCTCTTCCGAGCCATCCCGAGATCTTTTCATTGATAGCTTCTTTCTGAGCAGGTTCTCCGCCATCCTTCGGCTAGCGGCACTCTGAGTTTCACGGACCAGAAGGAATTGGGACAAGAAAATGATGACTAGCGGGACGAACTCTTTGGCCAGGTCGACATTCGCATCGCCCCTTAGCATCTTGACGGACGATCCAGGCATGAGCATCGCTGCCGCCAAAGAGACGACGAATACGGAGAGGAACAGAACGGTGAAGAAAACGTTCTTGAATCTCTTTACCGACCGACCCTTGAGCATGTCAGCAACGGACTTTCCGACCGACCAGACCTGCTCTAGGAATCCGGTATCATACGGCTTCATCCTTACTATTCCCACATAGAACAATATCATCCCGGCAGATTGCAGCAAAAGCAGTAAAGTTACTTCCCAAGTAAGCACCTGGCTGACGATAGCGAGATATGCGATCAGTGGAATATCTACCGAGAATATCGCAATGATGCCGAACGCCATCGGTTGCGAATTTATGAAGAAGCTGTTCCAGAATGCCAGGCCAAGCAATTTCTTATTCTCCAGGACCTTGGCCGCATCGATGTGGGCCTTGGCCTCTTTCGGTTCCTGTTCCTTGACAGGTCTGGTCGTTGGCATTACGATGAACAGGATGGAGAAAACGCAGAAAAGAAGACTGGACAGTGTCCAGAGTATCGCATATTGACTGGTCATGATGAAG
>JBEKDM010000167.1:0-3774 GCA_050014375.1 Methanomassiliicoccales archaeon
TTCAAGACCTGCACGCTCAACTACGACAGGATGTCGGAGGCGATGGAGCCGTTGGTCGAACTCATGAAACGCACTGACCGGGTCAGGCTGGTCGCTCCTGACACGGATCTGGAGTTCTCCATCAAAGGCATCCCGCCGATCAAGTGCGACGGCAAATTGAACCTGCCGGACGGCGAGGTGTATACAGCGCCAGTGAAGGACTCCGTTAACGGCGTTATCCACTACAATACAAGAACGCTGTACGATGGTAAGGTGTTCGACAACATCAGGTTGACGTTCAAGGACGGAAAGATAGTGGAGGCCACATCATCCAACACCGCTGCCATGAACAAGATCTTCGATACCGATGAAGGAGCTCGATTTGTCGGCGAGTTCGCCATTGGGCTGAACCCTTATGTCAACAAGCCCATGCTGGACACGCTCTTTGACGAGAAGATAGCAGGCTCGATACATTTTACTCCGGGCAATTCTTATGATGATGCGCCCAACGGAAATCATTCCCGCGTTCACTGGGACATCGTCCTCATCCAGACCAAGCAATGGGGCGGCGGGGAGATGTATTTCGACGACGTGCTTGTAAGAAAGGACGGGGTTTTCGTTCTGGACGAACTGAAGGGCTTGAACCCGGAGAACCTGATGTAAGGTTCCGTTCTGTCTGCTCACACGGCCATACTTTATCGACGGAAAGCGAAGCGATCAACGTTACCAATAAGTAGCCTATTCATCTCAAAACAATCGTTGAATGAACTGGATAGAAGTAGCCACATTTGGCCTGGGGTGCTTCTGGTGCGGTGAAGCAGCTTTCTCCGATGCTGAGGGCGTCCTTTCGACAAGGGTAGGGTATATGGGTGGAACAACTGAAAACCCCACCTACGAATTGGTCTGCTCTGGAAGGACCGGTCACATTGAGGTGGCTGAGATCCGGTTCGATATCCGCAGGACCACATATCAACAACTGCTCGATATCTTCTGGAATTCCCACAATCCAGTACTGAATATGGAAGGCAGCGGTGAATCTGGAGGTCAATATGGGTCGGTCATATTCTATCATAGCGAAGAGCAGAAAATGCTTGCCGAGGCTTCGAAGCGTCGCATTCAAGCGTCCGGGCGATTTAGGGGCATGATATCTACTGTGGTCCGTCCAGCGTCAATGTTCTGGGAGGCCGAGGAATACCATCAGTGCTATATTCAAAAAACTCAACAAGACGAGAAAGGGCATGGATGGAAAGAATTTACGTTGTCGGAAGACTCATAATTCGGTGTCATCCGGATTAGCGAATCTTCGTGCCCTCGGCAGATATCTCGTTCACTCTTCGAGGGTCGACAGATCGCCCACTGGATGCCCGTGCTCTTTTGCTTTTAGCACACGGCGCATGATCTTTCCCGACCTGGTCTTCGGTAGCGACTGCACGAACTCGATCTCGCGCGGATATGCATAGTAAGCCAGCCGTGTTCTGACGAACTGGGTGATGTCCTCCTTCAGCTCATCCGTCGGTTTACGGCCCGGCCTTAGTACGATGAAAGCCTTGACGATCTCGCCCCTTAGCTCGTCCGGCTTGCCTACAACCGCAGACTCGGCCACCGCCGGATGCTCGATCAACGCCGATTCGACCTCGAAAGGTCCCAGCCGTTCCCCGGATGTTTTGATGACATCGTCCGCGCGGCCCAGGAACCAGATGTATCCATCCTCGTCCTGGTAGGCTTGATCGCCGCTGATATACCAGCTTGGTATCCGGAAGTATTCCCGGTATCGTTCCTCGTTACCCCATACCCCCACCATCATGGCCGGCCATCCGGGCTTCAGCGCCAAGAACCCTTCGGTTCTGGCCGCGACCGGCATACCCTTTTCGTCCACGATGGCAGCGATTATGCCAGGTATCGGTCTGCCCATGGACCCGGGCTTGATCTTCATGCACTTGAAATTTGATATGCACGGAGCTCCGGTCTCCGTTTGCCACCAATTGTCATGGATGCGCTTTCCCGTTGTCCGCATTGCCCAACGTATCACTTCCGGGTTTAGCGGTTCGCCCGCAGAGCAAATGTGGCGAAGCTTTTGCAGGTCGAACGCCTTGACCAGGTCGTCCCCTGCCCTAGCCAGCATCCTCAAGGCCGTAGGGGCGGTGAACCAAACGGTCACCTTCAATTTTTCAATGATGGAGTACCAGGTCTGTGCATCGAACCTTCCCTCATAGGATACGATCGTCGTACCCAGGTACCAGGGGCCTAGGATCCCGATCGACGTCCCCGTCACCCAGCCGGGGTCCGCGGTGCACCAGTAGATGTCATCGTCCCTCAGGTCCACCACATATCTGCAACCGACCAGCTGATGCACCATGGCCTTGTGGCCGAGCAGGATCCCTTTCGGTTTGCCGGTCGAACCGGACGTATAATGGATGATGTACGGGTCCTCGGGGTTCATGTTCACTGCCCTGAATTCCGGGTCGCCTGATGCCAGAACATCGTCGAACTTCACTGTCTCGGCGCCCAATCCAGAGTTGTCCCCGACAATTATGTACGTCTCGATTTCCGCAAGCTTGTTCATGATCGGACGGATGCGGTCGAAGAGATAGGGGGATGTGACGATTATCTTGGCTCCGCTGTCCCTGACACGGTCCATCGTCGCCTCTGGGCCAAGAGCGGAGAACAACGGTCCGGCGATGCCTCCCATCTTGATGATGCCCAGGAGGGCCACGAACAGCTGTGGTGTCCGGTCCAGGTATACGAATATCCGATCGCCTTTGGTCGCACCGAGCTTGGTCAGGCCGTCGGCGAATCGGCTTGACAGTTCGGACATCTCGCCGAAGGTGTGGGACCTCAGGTCATAGTTCGCATTCACTGAATACAACGCCACCTTGTCCCTTTTCTGTCCATGGCCATGACGGTCTATCGCCTCGGCCACCAAGTTATATGGCCCTCCCTTGGACCAGTCAAATTCGTTGTCGAAGGACGTCCAATCGAACCTACTGTAGGTCGATGGATAGTCCCGGAGGTTACCAGGATTCTCGGCGGGAAGGGTCTCGTCCATGTTGGTCTCACCAGAATAGCGGGGACGCAACGGTTGTTCACTATATAAAAATCTACAGAGAAGTAGGCCATTCGTTGACCGGCGAAGTGGCCCAGCTTCTCATTCATGTCCGGGGAGGGCTTCCTTCCTCACACTTGGACATTCCTCCTTAGCTAGTAGAGCCCTTTGCTGTTGAAGAAGGGACCGAACTTTTTATCCGTTCCCAGGATATGGTCTTTCAACCAGTCGGCTAAAAAATGCATAACGTCGTTCGATAGCCCGATCGTTCCCGCGTCAAAGGAGGATTTGAAATCGCCGACCTTCCGCACGAAGCGCTGGTGCTCGAGCCGGTGGGTCTGAAGGCTTGGATACGCGAATTTCTCCATGTATCTCTCCTCGGTATTGAAGTGATACACTGTGTATGCCGTCAGTTCCTCGAGAATAGGGCCCACCACGGTCTTCCCCTCTCCCTTCAGCATCGCCGCATGGAGCTGGTTCACCATGCTCACCAGTTTCTTGTGCTGTTCGTCTATTTCCTTGACGTTGACGCTAAGAGCGTCTGACCAGGTCATTATCGCCATGACCTGGATTTCTCCAGAATAGTATATGAAAACTATCAGATGAGGATGCCAATTTGATAATCAGACGATAAGGACCCGACGGCCTCAATATATGACTTCATTTCCCAAGTGCCGGTAGCCGATGGTCCATATGGGTCCGGAATGATCTATTTGTAACCTGCACTCGAATCTAGCGTCCTCTCCAGGCTC
>JBEKDM010000168.1:0-3747 GCA_050014375.1 Methanomassiliicoccales archaeon
GCCACTCGGCGTCCAAAGCATCGGCCTCGATGAGCTCCACACCTCCGTCGAACTCGGACCGGACGTAAGAAGCGATGGCGTGGTCCAGCTCGATGGCGATGACCTTGTTGGCCTTAGGAACAAGCCTTGATGTCAGCACTCCTAGCCCTGGTCCGATCTCCAAGACGGTCTCGTCCGGAGATATTTGGAGGTAATCGACCTCACGGTCTGCGACGGCATCATCGACCAAAAAGTTCTGGCCCTTCGACTTCGTGGGACTTACACCGATCTGGGCCAGGACAGCCTTGACCTCGGTCGGGCGCACCGCATCACTTCGACACGAAAAGGTGGTATTTCTCTCCCGGGTTGGAGAGCTCCATCTCGATGCGCTTGGACACGACCTTTTCCGGGTGCTTCAGCGACGGCACTCTGGTGGAGAGTTCCGCAAAATCCTTGAACTTGCCCTTTTTCCTCTCTTCGAGGACGGCCCACATGGTCTTCTTGCCCAGTCCAGGCAGGAGCTCGAGCATGTGGTAACGGGTCGTGATCGGCTGTGCCTCATTGAAGAAGTTGACGAAACGGGCCTCTTCCAGCTTGACGATCTCTAGAACTACGAACGGAAGTTCGCTCTGGGCACCGCCGGTAAGCTCCTCATAGGATACGCGCCTCTTGACGTGGAGGATCTTGTCGCGCTTCTCCCCTTCCTTGCCGATATAGACCCTCTCTCCCATGTTGATAATGACATTAGGCTTCGGCACCAACTCAAAGAGCTTGAACTCTTGACTACCTATTGCATATGCGAGCGGTTCCCGGCCGAATCCCTTTTCGGAGGGGAGTCCCTGGGGTAGATAGTCGAGAATGTGCGCGTAGTCTTCCAAAGGTCACACCAACATCATAGATACTTTTCCACTAATTTAAGAATCTGCTCGATCTGTTTCTTCTCGAGCACTATCCTTTCCTTAGCGAAAAGAACACGGACGTCCTCTGGATGGGTCGGGACGATATCAGCAATTTTGACCGCGACCGGGTCGGGTACGAAGGAAATCGCCTTCAGATCATCTATAAGCTCCCTGGCCTTGGCGGCGGACAGCTTGGCGATCTTAGAAGCGTGATCATACGATATCCTCTGCTCAGGCGTAAAATCCCTGCCCCTGCTCTCTTGCTCCAAGTACTCTTTGACTTCGGCAAGAGCGATGTAGCGCTCTTCGGGCATCGAAGTCACGTCCTTAGTTGACCTTTCTGAGGTGCTCTGGTCTGCAGATGACGATCTTTACCTTATCGCCGTCCTTCACCTGTAGCACAAACGAATGTCCCTGGGGACCGACCACGGTGCCGGTCTTTCCGTGGAACCGGAGGTGGGGCGCGCCCTTGTGGATGTTCGAGTCGATGAAGATGTTGGCCCTCTCTCCGCTCTCGAACTCTTGGAATTCGTGGGTGATCGGGGATAGTCCCCTGTTCCTTGGGGTCTTCCTTAGGATGTTCCTGCCCCTTCGCCTAAGTCCGTGTGACGGTCTAACCATGTATTACACCTCAGTGATATCGATTATTTCAACCACATCTAGCGCGGTTACCTCGCAGGGTACCCCGAGTTCCTCGGAGAGGTTCGGTTTGGTCCTGCCGCCATCCCCGGAGACGAACTCTTTGACATAGGTCCCGGATTGCGTGCGCAGACGGAGCACAAGAATGTCATCGTCGAAGGATTCGACGGCAGCATCGATGATCTCCTTCTCCCGGTCGAGGTCCGCCCTTCTATGGACGACCCTAACGGGAGTCTGCTGGCTAATGCGCCTGTGTTTGAACGTGTGAACAACCTCATTTACTTTTTCCTTATTAACTTTGCCGTGGACGGCTATATGGGCGAAGTACACCTTCTCTGGGTCGTCCATCTTGACCCGGCGCACCTCTTCCCTGGTGGAGAAACGCAGGTCAATGGCGTCGGCCAGTCCCGCACCCGATTCGACTATCAGCTGCTGCATCTTGGTCAGGTCGATGTCCCGTTTCTTCGGCTCGGCGATCTCGAGCACGAACGGTCGTCCAGAACCGAGCATGCGGGCGTCGATGTCCTCTCGGCCCATACCGTGGAAGAAGTGTTCCCGGCCTTCGGCCTCCTTCAGGATCGGATCGCCGATGACCTCCTGCACGGAGATCTGGTACATCTTGCCGGTTCCGTTGCATCGCGGGCAACCCTTGCCCCGGCACACGCGGCAGGGCCATTTGGTCTGCGGTATCTCACGGGAATACTTGTGATAACGACCGTAAATGAACAACGGTGCAATGCTCAGCTCCACGTGGCAGAACCGAGTGTCGATCAATGCCACGACCTCCGGGGTCTCGAAGCAGACCTCCTTGTTGGTCTTGGCCTGGATCAATTTCCCTATTTCCTGGTTAAGTTCCGCCTTAATAGGTTCGGCCTTGTCCTGTCCGACCTCCGACCAAACCCTTTCCTCGCGTTCCTGGATGGTGGGGTCGACGCGGCATCCGATGAGGAAGTTGTGATATTCGACCTGGGACATGGCGTCGATCGCGGCGTCGGCGAAACGTTCTATGTTGTCGAAGAGGTCTTCGCACACCCAGCACTTCTGGTGTTCCAACTTCATCTTGCCATCAAGGATACGCTGGAAGTTCAATGTCATGCGTATGGAACGGCCCCGGTCATCGTTGGAAAGACCGGTGTCCACGTGCGCGAATATCCTGCCTAGACAGTGATCGCAAAGATCATGCTCCAGTGCCTTCTCGGCTTGCTCCAGTATCTGAGGCACTTTATTTCATCCCCGCTACTCGAAACCCATCTCCATGATCTTAAGTGTGGCCCGCTTGCGTTCCAGGTAACGGTACACCGTGGCATGTTCGCTTCCAGAGAGTACCATGTCCACCGCCGAACGGCCGATGGGCAGCTGGATCGAATTTCCGATGATCGCGACCGTATCGCCGTAGACGGATAGATCAACACCACACATATCCTCTATGATACGGCGGGTCTTGCCGCCGGACCCGATGACCCTGGCCCTCATCCTCGACAGCTGGTCATGACGCTTGCCCACGTAGTCGTCGATGTCCATGACCTCGAGGTACTCGTCTTCGCCCATTAGGCGGAGCGCCCGTTCCGGGGAAAAGCCTCGACCGATGGCCTTGATGATATCGACGGCTTTCAGGGACATAACCGGGTCCTTGGTGTTCTCGTCCTCAATGAACACCTCACCCTCGGTATCGACCCTGATGGTCATCTGCATTCTTTCCTGAAGCATCCTCTTGCTCGCTCCGTCCTTGCCTATAAGGGCCCCTACTCTCTCTTTCGGGATGCGTACTGCCTTCATTTCTTCTTGGCCCCCTGTATGAACTTAAGAACTTCCGCGTCGGTCTTGATCTTGATGTCAAGTGACTTGAAGTAATGGTTGATGTTGGCGATGTCTCGCTTCAGGAATTCGAGCGAGTTCACATGGTCGACCAGCATCGCCTGCCCGACATCGATGATTACCGGTTCGCCATTCTCCATCAGGATGTTGTATTCGCTGAGGTCGCCGTGCACCAGCTCCGCCTTGCGGTACATGAGCTTCATGTACTTCAGGATCGTTTTATAGATCTCATCCGGGTTATCCAGGTGTGAGTTCTTCAGGCTCGGGGCTGGCTGTTCCTCCGTGCCGATGTACTCCATGAACAGGATGTTCTTGTGGAACTTGACGGGCTCTGGAACGCGTACCTTCGCCTCGGTCATGCGGCACAGGTTCTTGAACTCCTTGGCCGCCCATGCGAAGATAATCTTGCGGTGCG
>JBEKDM010000169.1:0-3742 GCA_050014375.1 Methanomassiliicoccales archaeon
CCCGGTTGAACCTTGCCATGTGGGATTCGATCAACGGAAAGAGCGACCTTTCTGCGAATATCGTGGCGTTTTTCCCGACAATGACCTCATGGATCTGGTTATCCACAGCGGTGAAACCGTATTCGGCACCAATGCAGCGTTCACCCATCAAGCGCCTCGCGGCAGCCCCGCATTTCGCCATGACGGAATGCCGATCCATTATTCCCAATGCATCATACCGCCAATCGGTCATCGGGAATGACAAAGACGATCAAGGTGCTTTCGGTTTGAACGCCTTGCGCTTGATCACAACATAGAGGGCGACGATCGCCAATTGAAATGCCACCACCGCCAAGACCATGGCGAAGACGGACAGAAGTCCACTGTTGTCGTTGATGTTCTTGGGCGGACTGGTCACCGTCACACTATCACTGAATCCAGATTCGCCTGTGCTTGAGACCGCTTTCACGTTATAGACATAGATATCCCCGGATGTCGCCTGGTCATCGTGGGCCGATGTGACCGGGACTGAGTTCCCGCTCACTGTTACATCGAACTGGATCGACTCGCCCGTTGAGGTGACCTGCCTCCTAACCACATACTTGGTGATATTGCTACCACCGTCCGAGACCGGTGAGGTCCAGGAGATATCCACGTAGTCTATCCCGGCCACTGCATGAAGTCCGGTAGGCACCGTCGGATGCGCGCCCGGCAGGAGTGTGACGTTGTCGCTGGCGTTGCCGGTGCCGACAAGGTTCTCGGCGACTATCCAGTAGGTGACATTGACTGCCGACTGGGGCATACGGTCGTTGTATTCCCGTTCCGTGGCGTTAAGCTGTCCGATCTTGACGGACCCAGTCCCGTTGAGCTGACGGAAAATGTGATAGAAAGTTATCCCTGGACCGGTCTGGTTCGGCTCCCGCCACGATATGTGGGCGATGCCGTTCCAGTTAGACGCGTTTACCTCGAAAGGCTCGGATGGGACCACTTGAGCGACCGCCGCCAAGGATGTGGGGATGACGAAGAACAGGCTCAACTGGAATATCAATATGAGGAATAAGACACGGTACGGTTTCATTCGTTCATCTCCGGTTGACTTCCTGGTATTTTATTTCGCTAGTTCAAGCTTTGCCCGTTTCGATCATGGTCTTGCGCATGAGGAAGTTGTTTCCTCTCCGGCACACTTTTCTATAGCCGATGTGCCGGTAGAAGCGCAACGCCGTCTTGTTGGTCATCTGGACTACCAGCTCGACCCCTTCATAACCGTTGTCGACGGCCTTGGCCTCGACGTGTCTCATCATCTCTGTACCGAACCCCCGGTGTTGTTGGTCCCGCCAGAGCTGTATGGAAGTGACGAACAGGTATCGGTCGACAACTTCAAGTGAGACGTATCCGGCGATGTCTCCCTCGAGCATCGCCACCTCCGTCTCCACTTCCTTGGACATTAGCCATTCCAGCAGGGGCTCGTCCCGCCACTCCAGCCCCCAGGCCGAGTGGATGATGCCCGCCATGTTCTCTCGGCTCATCTTGACCAGAGCCGGGATGTCACTGCGGTTCATTGCCCGGAAATGGATCATCGGGCATCGTAGACTGGCCTCAATTGAAATACTCTTCGGCCCGCCCTAAAATCATGTCCTGCGGCTCAAGATGAGGAATTAGCATAGATATTATATATCCGGTGGAATTTGGATACCCTAGGTGAAAGACATGGTGGAAGTCACTGAAGAGGCCACTAAATACATCAACGACCTGATTGCGAAGAACAACAAGCAGGGATTCGGCATCAGGATATATCTCTCTGGTATGGGCTGCTCTGGCCCACAGTTCGGGATGTCCTTCCAGGACAAGGCCAAGGAGGGCGACATGGAACAGCCGGGAACCGGATTCTCGCTGTTCTACGACAAGGAGACGAAGGAGGTCCTCGACTCCTGCACGGTGGACTTCATCGAGACCCCGTATGGTGCCGGGCTAATCGTCCACAACCCGAACATGTCAGGATGCAGCTCCTGCGGCGGCGGCTGCCATTAGCGACATATCCCTGGCTTAGCCAGGGCTTTTCGGCATGCATCAATCATACGACTATCCAATGATGGTCGTTCCAATGATACACCGATGGGGTTGCCGATTCCCCGCTACTACTTTGGGAATGTTCCCTCCGTAGATACCTGGCAAGTTGATTGCCAGCACCATTTATGTCTGCATTTAGCTGGATTCCGCAGTTTTCACAGCAAAACATCCCTCTGTGGGACCTATTAAGTTTGCTTCTTTCTGTACATCCACAGATGGAACACCTCCCTTTTGATGTCCCTGCCTCGTCCTGCTCGATCAGCTTTATTCCATATCTAGCCAATTTATAGCGCAACTGAATTACTATTTCGCGAACTGGGAATTGCTGCCAATTTTGATTGCATTTATCGCTCCACAACTTCCCTGTCCCATCGATATTCTTTTTGATTCCTCTGAGGTCACCTACTACAACCTCCTTGACGTTCCTCCTATTACACAGTTCCACGAAAGTGCTTGTCATTGCATGAATTGCTTGTTCAATTTGGCCAGAGCCATGTTTAGCCATCCGAGACAATGCGTTTGAATTTCTATTCCTCCCCTCTGATCGCCTCATTATCTCACTCTGGACGCGACTTCTCTCTTTGTTCCAATAACGTAAATCGCTTAGTATCCTCCCTCCTTTGAAAATATCGATATTACCTTCTTCGTCTATGGCGACTATAGGATTCCGCATGCCAAGATCCACAGCCACGACCTGGCCATTTATTCTCCATTCAGGTTCTGGAATTAGTATCTTTGCATGTACATTAAAATAACCATTCTCTGGTACGAAAACTAATTGCTTGATTATTCCATTACTTGGTATTGCTTTGTTCCATCTGATGTTGGGGAGCGGCAGGAATCTTAACGGATATCCGAGCTCATTTTTCAATCCTTTTGCAACGGATAAAAGAATAGTGTCGTTTTTAAATCTGAAGGATGTCTGAAAATATGTTACCGATGACATATGGTTTTTGTTTCGGAAACGAGGTGGATTAGCTGTCTTGTCAATCTTCCTGAGCGCATACCATGATCTGAAATCATAGCCTACCTGTATTCCTTGGTAGGTGCTTGATACGGAAGGTAACAAACCAAAATATGGACTCTCTCGGACGACCTTATACAAATCGTATCCACTGGGGATGAGACCGGTATCATCCCATGCGACCCTCGCACCCCACATTGCAGTGTTGTAGAGCTTAGTAGCCACCCAAGACATCCTGGCCAATATCCGATATGTCGTAATGTCTGCATGGATTCTTCCGACCCGACATTCATAACTTGACATTTTTCTTTCCTTCTTATTACGCTGTTATTCAATATCTTCTGGAACGCAGTAATCCAGTAGTCCTCATCATAAGGAATATCAAATGTAAAGGCTATTGATCGAAGGCCATTAGTATGGCCCTTGAACTCGACTAATTTCAACATTTGGTGACCAATCAATTATTCATAAATGGCCTATAGATGAGGAATCTGGATTGAGGTATATTGGATGAATTCTGAATAATATCAAGATATTATGTTATGGATATAATACTGACCACTACATGTAGCCACGAATCTCCAATGCCTGCAATCCATTGTTATTGGAATAAGTTACTTAAAAGAACGCAGCCATTCTGATGCACCTTCTATTTTCGGGGCACTGCCCCAAATCCTATTCTAATAAGACCCGATATTCATGAACGTGTTCTTGGAGCATCCACTGATCAAG
>JBEKDM010000170.1:0-3647 GCA_050014375.1 Methanomassiliicoccales archaeon
AAGCGTAGGGCTTCATCCTGAGTATCATCTTTGGCAAGGAATTCCAAACGCTTATTAGCGAAAACCGGGAATACGGAACTGGCTGGTGCGTCAACTGAAGATCAGCGTGGTCATACCAACGATGAACGAGGAGCAGTCCATCGGCCAGGTGCTCGACTCTGTCCATTCCACGTTGGATCAGGCGGGGATCGATCATGAGATGCTGATCGTGGACACCAACTCGAAGGACCGTACCCGGGATATCGCCAAGGAGAAGGGCGCCAAGGTCATAGAGGAACCACGGAGGGGCTATGGCAGGGCCTATAAGACCGGTTTCGAGAACGCCAGGGGTGATATCATAGTCACCCTCGACGCTGATTGCACGTACCCGGCAGAGGACATACCAAAGCTCATCAATATCCTGATCCAGGAGAATCTGGATTTCATCACCACCAACCGCTTCGCCGGCCTCGAGCAGGGAGCAATGACGTTAGAGCATCACGTCGGCAACAAGTTGCTGACGATGACCATGAACATCCTTTTCCGAGTGAAGGTGAGGGACTCGCAGAGCGGCATGTGGGTCATCAGGAAGGACCAGATGGCCAAGATGAACCTGAAGGACGATGGGATGGCCATGTCCGAGGAGATCAAGATCGAGGCCTTCAAGAAGCTCAGGTCCAAGGAGTTACCGATCTATTACCGCAAACGTGTGGGGGAAGTGAAGCTGTCCTCATGGAAGGACGGTTACAAGAACATCAGGTTCCTTTTCAAGAAATGCTTTGAGTACGAGTAAGTCCGCACCGGTCCATGGCCATGGCGATCCCTTCCCGGAGGCCTTTCCGCGCGGTCAGGTTGAACAAGCAGGCGGACGGATGGTATGTTGGCATGACACTGATCGTTTCCTTTCCCAATTCCACCTGGAACACCTTATTGGCGTCGACCTTGAGTGAGACCTTACGACCGAGCAGGCCTTGCGAAGCGGTGAGGCCGAGGGCGACGACCAGGCAGCGTCCTTGCAGATCTTCGCCAAGATATGGTCGGCAAGCCTCTACTTCTTCCCGGGTCGGGCGGCGATTGTTCGGAGGTCGGCACTTGACCGCGTTGGTGATCATGATGCTCTCCCGGGGCAGCCCATTTTCCGCCAGCAACCGGTCTAGCATTTTGCCAGCCTTACCAACGAACGGTTTGCCAGTGCGGTCCTCGGTCGCCCCGGGCGCTTCCCCGACGAAAACGAGCTTGGAGTCGAGGTCTCCGCTCGGACCTACGACGTTTGCCCGGCCCTGGCAAAGCGGGCACCTATTGCATTTGAGGTCGAGTTTCATCAACGCTGCCCCAACACATCGCTGGCAGTGACTAGCGCATGCAGTTTGGTGGACATCGATTCCAGCTTTTCCCTGCCTCCTTCTTCCCGGTCCACCACTGACAATACATGGTCGACCTCGGCCCCGGCCTTGCGCAGAACTTCGATGGCATAGGCAGCAGATCCGGCGGAGGTGACCACGTCCTCGACCACGAGCACCTTCATTCCCTTTTCCAGGGAACCTTCGATCAGCCTGCCCGTGCCGTGGTCCTTCGGTTCCTTGCGGATCATGACGAACTGGATACCGGTGCGAAGTGAGAGTGCGACGGCCAGTGGGACCGAGCCGAGCACCACGCCGGCGATCCGGTCCACCGCGATGTCGTCCCTCTCGAGTATGTGCGCCATCTCATCTGCCACCTCTTCCAGTATCATGGGGTCGGTGCTTGCCTTCTTGATGTCGATGTAGTACTTGCTCTTCTTGCCCGAGGACAGGGTGAAGTCCCCGTACAATATCGCGCCACAGCGCACCAACGTGTCTTTTATGTTCGACATTTCTATCACCACGGTTCCTTTTTCAGGCCCAGTCTGTGGCCATATATGTTAACCGACCGATGAAGGATCGGGGTAACGATCAAGACTGTCAATAGCGCCAGGATGTTCGCCCCATTTACGAATGAAGACATGAACCATGCAGGGAAGAACAATAGAACTGCGATCAAGGCTCCTCCGATGAAGTTGTACTGGTCCAAGACCGGGGCTTTCGCGCCTCTTTGTAATCCAAGCCGCCTCTTTATAAATGCACCAGCAAGGTCCCCCAACAAAGAACCGACAGCGAGTGCGATGACGATGCCGAAAGCGGTCGGCAAGGAACCGAAACCCCACAGCCCGCCCTTATCGCCTAGACCTGCACCGATCATCATCTGAAACATGCCCACGGCAATGCCTGCGGAGATCCCGCCGATCAGTCCGGTCCAGGTCTTGCCATCTCCCATGATGCGCTTCCCCCGCCAGGTACGACCGAAATCGATCGGTGTGCCACCCCCGAACAGGACTGCCGCGGAGTTGGGCACGAACGCCGGCAACATCAACCAGAAACCGCTCAGGGCGATGACGATCTCATCCATCGGCAGCAGATTCTGACGGCCGATTAAGAACTTTTGCTCCGGTTCGCGTGGTCGAAGAACTCCAGCACGGAAGAGAGAGGGTCATCCGTCAGCTGTAGTTCGATCCGGTCGGTGAACTGCTTGGCCCGGCGGTCCAATATGACTGCTGCACCGATGTCCGTCTCGGTCCGGATCAGCCTTCCGATGGCCTGCAGCATCTTGCGGCTGGTGGGCGCCTTGACAGTTATTTCCCACCCCTTATGGAACTTGCGCTCATAGTAGTGCATCAGAGCCCTTTGTTTGGCCGTGGGTTTAGGATACGGTACTCCGATGATCACGGCCAGCTGTAGCTCTTTGTCGGGAAAGTCTATCCCTTCGCTGATGCGTCCCCCGACCACCGAGAAAAGGACCGCGCCCACTTCCGCCTCGCCTTTGAAACGGGTGACCACGTCCATCAGGTCCGCCTGGGCCATTCCTCGCTCCTCGATCATCACCTTGCGCTTGATCTTGGTCAGGATCTTGTCCGCCAGGAAGCGCTCCATGAGGGAGTAGGAAGGGAAAAAGATGACCGTGTTCTTCTTGACCACATTGCACAGGCCCACCACCGTCTCTTCCATATTCGGGATGATCTCATCGTCCTGGGACAACTCCTCGAACTTGGTGGTGACGTTCTCGGTGTAGAACACCGCCCTGTTCTCTTTCGGGAAGGGGGATGGGAACACCCGCATCACTGTCTCGGACGGAAGACCGATCGAGTCGCGATACTCAGCCAGGGGCGACAATGTCCCGGACATGTGGATCGTTCCGCCGCACCCAAGCAGGACCGAGGTGGTCACAATGGGATCCAGACAATAGGCCTTGAAGTACGGGTTTTCGCCTCCAACGATCAGCTTCACGAAGGTCCACTCGTCGGTGGAGAACCAATTGCTGAGAAATGCCCCCATGGAGAAGATGTAGGACCTGGGCAGGCGGTTCTGCTCGATCCTCTGTTCTCGGACGATCTCGCCATGCTCCATCAACGCCTTGGAAGCGATCTCAATGGCCCGGGATGATGCCGTGAAGGCGCTCATCAGGCCCTCCTCGAGGAACGATGGGGGAATAAGACCGTCCTCCTCGATCAGGTACTCGTCCACCGCCCCCTGCAGGAGCTTCCGCAGCTCGATGACGACATCCATGATGCTCACGCCCTGGAGGATCTCCGGGTCGCCGTACTCGTCGACCTCCTTCTGGACCAGGTCGAGCAAGGCACGTGAAAGTTCGAACGA
>JBEKDM010000171.1:0-3430 GCA_050014375.1 Methanomassiliicoccales archaeon
TGGTGGAGTAGACGAATAGATCGCCCGTCGGTGACCGCACCGGATAACCGGAATTGACGGTCGAGCCACCGTGCCAGGTCCACTGTACGGATTGGCTCTTCGCCTCGATCGGCGTGGTTGCTATGACCGTCGAGATGACGATGAGCGCGGCGATCACTATTGTGATCTTAAGATAGGTTCGGCTGGAGACCATAGATGCACTGATTTTGACAATGCAGCATCTATGGATATATTTATGCTACGAGAGGGAATCGTTGCATTTTGTTGTCAGACGACCCAATCCGGTGCAAAGCCCGCCCACCGCTTTGACAGCGAGAACTTCAAATGGGGACGAATGGATGGAATCGCTGGGCGAATTCCGCCACTTCGGCAGGAATCACTTATTAACCCGTTGCTCAACTGGATGACATGAGACCCCGATATGCCGTTCAAGAGCGAGAACACGTTCCTGACCATGGTCAATGCCAGAGACGAGAGCCATTTCCACATGCGGTATGAGAGGGCGGTCTCCAACCTGGATTGTTTAAAGAGGGAGACCACCGATTATCCGTTGTTCATCGATGGTAAGCCGGTCATGTCCAGACAGTATTTTTCGGACGTGAGCCCGATCGACACCGACATTACCGTAGGAAGGTTCCCCAAGGGGTCGAAAGCAGACGTCGACAAGGCCGTGGAAGCGGCGCAAAGGGCCGCCCCTAAGTGGCGGCGGATGGACCTTGACTCACGATTGGCGATATTCAAGAAAGCGGCGGAGATCATGAACTCGGAGAAGTTCGAGCTGGGCGCCGCGCTCACCATGGACGCCGGCAAGAACCGGTACGAGGCGGTGGCGGAAGTCGACGAAGCAGTCGACTTTGTCCGGTATTACACGGACACCATGGGGGAATATAACGGTTTTGTCGAGGACACGAGGCCCGCGTACGATGACGAATTCCCCATCAGCGTCATGGTACCATGGGGCGTGTTCGCGGTTGTGGCACCGTTCAATTTCCCCATGGCCATAACCACCGGGATGACCACGGCGGCACTGATCACGGGCAATACTGTGGTGCTGAAACCGTCCTCGGCGGCACCGATGTTGCCCTATCTGCTATACGATGTGCTGTGGAGGGCCGGGCTGCCGCCGGGCGTGCTCAACCTGGTCACCGGGTCCGGTGGCGAGGTGGGCGACTCGCTGGTCCGCCACGATAGGATCAACGGAATTGCGTTCACCGGCTCGAAGGCGGTCGGCTACGAGCTGATATCAATGAACCCGAAGCGGTACCCCATCCCGGTCATCACCGAGATGGGCGGCAAGAACCCATGCATCGTTTCGGACATGGCCGATCTGGACAAGGCCCTCCCGGGCGTGATCGGCTCGGCGTTCACCTATTGCGGGCAGAAGTGCTCGGCGCTCTCCCGCCTGTATGTGCACGAGAAGGTGTACAAGGAGTTCATAAAGATGCTGGCGAACACTGTCCAGTCGCTCAAGGTGGCCGACCCCCGGGAGAACGACACCGTGCTCGGGCCGCTGATCCACGGCGGGGCCCGCCAAAGATTCGACGAGTACGTCGAGATCGCCCAGCGCGACGGCGGCAAGGTGACCGGGGGGAAACACGTGGAGGAAGGCGACCTAGGTCGTGGTTTCTACGTCGAACCGACGATCGTGGAGAACCTGCCGGAGGACCACAAGTTGTTCAAACAGGAACTTTTCGTCCCGATCCTGTGCGTGCAGAAGTACAAGAAGTTCGAAGATGCGGTCCGTCTCGCAAATGACGTTGACTACGGACTCACGGCTGGCATCTACAGCTATGACCATGAGGAATTGGACTATTTCTTTGACAACATCGAGGCGGGCGTCGTCTATGCCAACAGGAGGCGGGGCGCTACCACCGGCTCCATGGTCGGGGCGCAGCCGTTCGGCGGATGGAAGCAATCGGGGAACACCGGTAAGAACTCCGGTTCACCATGGTATCTGGTGCAGTACATGAGGATGCAATCGAGGACACTGGGAAAATGAAATACATCGATCTGGAACCTTGGAGGAAAGAGAAATGGCTGGCACGTACGTGGTCATGGTCACGCTGGACGGCAGGAACCAATTCGACCGAATTCTGGAAGGTGAGGGTGCGGCAAAGGCCGCGGCGAAACGCTATGCGAAGGATATTCTGACCCTTCAGGAGAAGGGGGACAAGGGTAGTTGGGAGGTGCTGACCATGAAGGTCATCGACCGACTGGCGTTCGCCTACGGCGGGCCGGACATGATGCTCAACGCCCCCAAGGGCGAGAGGATCGGTCCAGACGGGACATCGTGCGAGCAGAGCTGGCGCAAGTTGCTGTATGCCAGGAGGAATGGTCTGGACAAGGGCAGCATCGTGAACGCTGAAATATGTTCCGGACTCTGACCAAACCACTCCGTCATTCCATTAATTCGATTCTTTTTCAACGGATTCAATACCTATTAGTGTATCGGTCATTCATTCTTAGAGGATGCAATAAAATTCCTTTGCCCATGACATCAAAGTTCGTTGAGCGACAGGGGGACGGAGATCTCTCCAGATGCCTCGTCAGACTCGTTATCGAACCGGAAGTTCCCCTCAGGTACCTCTATCTCGAACCTTACTCCCTTGCCCTGTTCCCCTGTCTCCCTGACAGTGATATCGGTGATGGACAGGATCTCCCTGGAAAGGTGGAGGCCCAGACCAATGCCCTTCCCGAAACCCATCTCGAAGATCTTCTCCTTCTCTTCGGTCAGGATGCCTGGGCCGAAGTCCTCGTAGACCATTAAGAGCGAGCGCCCCTTCATCGTGCATCCGATCTTGACCTTGAGCGGTTTCCCACCGTATTTGACACTATCCTCAATGATGTTATGGAACACCTTGACCAGCATCGGGTCGGCGTACACCTTCAGGTGATCCAGACATTGGTCCAACTCTAGGTTCGAGAGCTGGCCGAATTCAACGCACGGATCACCGCCCTTCTGCAGATAAAAGTCGGCACCGCAGTTCAAAGCCTCGATCGCCGCCTCCTCCCGGAGCTTTTTGGTCGTCTACGTAAAGTACGCTGATCAAATGAACCCCCCCACTTCTATGTCATTTTAATTGTGTCCATCCTTTTTAGATTGCTTCCTAGGATTTCCATAAGCCCAACTGAACTGCTTTCGTAACGCCATCTCATCTTTCCCTTTTTCCGTTCAGGATGATCCGACCAATGGATAGATTATAATCCGCGGCACCCGTTTTATGACCTGTCGGTGGTCGAGATGCCATTCCATAATCTCAACACGTATCTGCGCTGGGTCAAAGATAACAAGTTGGACGAGTTCCATGCCAACTTCGAACGGGCCGTCGGGGCCATGCACGCCGCAGCGCACAACACTGTCATCTCTTTCCCGATGTTCATCAATGGCGAAGTGATCCCGGCCAAGCAGCTGTTCGATGATCCCAGCCCG
>JBEKDM010000172.1:0-3404 GCA_050014375.1 Methanomassiliicoccales archaeon
CACGATGACATTGGCTGCCGCCCCTAGTATTGTGGCGTTCCCTGCCAGTGTCGAGCTCGTGACCAATGCTAGCCATAGGTTGTTGTTGCCCACGCTCGCGACGAACGGAGAAAGCAGCATAACCGCCGGAACGTTACTGATCAGGTTGGAGAGGATTGCACAGAAACCGGTCAGGCCAGGGATGCTTGTCAGACCGGAACCGCTGCTGGACTGGAATGTGCCCATCATCTCTGCCAATAGACCGGATGTTTCCACCCCCTTTAGAACCACAAACAGACCGACGAAGAACAGGAGAAGCGTCCAATCGACCTTTCGTAACACCTCCACTGAATGGACGGAACGGTTGAAGAAAGGCAGGAACATGAGGACGAACGCACCCCCTATGAAAGCCACCATGGCCAATGGTAGTTTGATATAAGGCGAGAGAACGAACCCAACGAACACGAGCACCAGGGCTCCCAACACCAGGTAGACCGAGCGATGCACCGGCTGAGGGGCTATCTCCAATATGGCCTTCCCGGCATCGATCGGCTTGCTTCTCTCACATAGCCAGTAGCGGTCGCTCTTTTCGCAACCGTCCCGGAACTCGTTCCTGAACACTAGCCACACCAGGACCATCGCTATGACCAGGCACAGCAACGTCACCGGAAGCAGTTTGGTGGTGAACTCGGCAAATGTGATATTCGACTGGGTGGCGATGAAGGCATTCTGAGGATTCCCCACCGGCGTAGCCACGCTGCCTATATTGGCTGATATCGCCTCGGCCACCAGGAAAGGGATGGGATTGGCCTTGATCAAGCGGCAGGCCTTGATGACGATGGGCGTGAACAGCAGCACCACCGTATCATTCAATATCAGCGCCGAGAGCAGAGCGGTGACGAACATCACCAGAATGAGGAACTGGAACTGGTTCTTGGAGGCCTTGATCATCTTCACCGATACCCAGGTAAAGAAACCGCACAGCTCCAGGGACACTACGATGATCATCATGCCGAGCAGCAGTCCAAGTATGTCCAGCTGGATCGACGCGAATGCCTGGTCGGCCGCCACGACCCCGAAGAGGACCATAAGAGCCGCCCCGAAGAGCGCTACCGCTGGCCTTTCCAGATTAAGCCTGCCGAAGCGCCTCACCGATATCAGGACGTAGGTCACCAGGAAGATGACCAGTGCCAACAGCATAACGGTCTGCATCTGGAAGGAGATGGCCTATCCTGCTCAAATAACAGATTGTCCTAGAGGCCAGGATAGCATATGAGATGGTCCATCACGTAGGAGATCTCCATCTTCTCGAAGCCAAGTGGCTGGATCTTCTTGTCAAGCAAGGCCAGCAATTCCTTGTCATCGGTGGCTTTGATGCGGAACATGATCCGTCTGTCACCGGTCACATGTAGAATCTCTGAAACATTCTGAAGCTCTAGGAGCCCGGTGAGCGCCGATGATTCTTTTTTTGGATCGATCTCGGCCGCTACATAAGCATCCGCGAGGATGCCGACCCTTCGCTCGTCCACGATCGCCGAGTATCCAAGGATCGTCCGGTCCTCCTCCATCCCCTTTATCCGGTCGCGGATAGTCGAAGGGGAACGCTGGAGCATGCGACCGATCTCCTCGTTGGTCAGCTTTCCGTTCTTCTGTAAAAGCTGTAGGATGAGTCGGTCCAACTCGTCCTGCTTCATTGCAAGTTGATTGTGGTCCCGGTTTAGAAATACTTTTCCGTCCCCAACCCAAGTGCTGGCTTCATTGTTGGATTGAATGATCAGGGAATCTCGCATTTTCCGCTCCGCTCGGTCATCTTCTTCTTTCGGGAGTGCGAAGCGATGAACGAGATGATGATCACGGCGATGACCATGGTAAGGACCACGATGGTCGCCGTTTCCCTGTCCCAGTATTCGATGAACAGGCCGCTGGCGAGCAAGATCAGCCCGTATTTGGCGATACCTCCTATGAGAATGTACTTCAACGATTTTCTGAGGCTCCAGTTGCATATCGAGGCAAAGGCGCCGAGGAATGGAACTATCGGTGCGACTCGATTTACCAGGATCATCCGTTCATCTGGATAGATCAGGAAGGCCTGGAACTTGTCCACTCCCCGTTGGATCAGCTTCGGGACCCTGATCTTTTTCACGACATAGTAAAGGGTGCAAAATCCAATGACCTCGGATACTGCGATCGTTAGCAGAATGAGCAAACCGAACCAGAGGGTCGCTATCTGGGTCTGAGAAACGAAGATGCCGACCGTGAACAGTTCGGGCACTGTAGGAAAAATGATGGCATCGATATAGAACAGAATGAATATGCAGATCAACCCGCCCACGACATTGGTCGGATTGAAAATGCTGATGATTACTGAGGTTATATCCGCCATCCATTAGGAATGGGACTATTTCGTACTAGACACTAGCTACGTTCAGGGAGTATCAAGCCCTCACCATTCGTACATCTTTCACTCGGAGGGGAATTTGGGTCTATTTTTTTAATGGTGTTGATCTCTTCTCAGGAGAGCATCCGACAGTATCGTGAGGTGGTCTCCTGCCATCTCCGGGAGCATCTCCAACGGGAACAGACCTGCTTCGGCGGCATCATCGCCGCTGCGGAGGCTACCGCCAATGGGCATAAGGTTGAAAGCTGCCGTGATGAAGTGGCCCCGGGGATCCCTATCTGCCACAGAATAGATCCCTACCAGTTCCAGGACCCGGGTCTTGAGACCGGTCTCCTCCTCGATCTCCCTGACCACGCAGTCCTCGACGGTTTCACCATATTCCACGATACCACCGGGGAGCGCATACATGCCCTTGAACGGTTCCCTTCCTCGTTTGATGAGGACGACCTGATCCTCGATCACAACGATCCCGTCGGTCGTCATCCACGGTTTCTTCCATAGGTTCCGGACCTGTGATCTTGCAACGCGCGATCTGGTCTCGAACTCGGAAATCAATGACCTGCCGCTCTCGGTCAGTACGATCTTTCCGTCGTTCCCAAAGGACACTGCGGCCGTCCCTGATGCATCCTGGATCTTGTCCAGCCATGCCTTCGCTTCGCCCAGGGAGACTCCGACTTCCTCCAATGCCTTGTCCAGCGAACCCGTCTCTGCGATCTTCACTAGGAACAGCGCTCGCCGGTGGTCGATGATCACCTCGCCGTCCTTCCTGAGGTTGATGTCACAATCGATCTCAAATGACATATGGATGCATCTCCCGGACTGTATTGAGAGATAGATTAATACCACCCTTCGCTTTAGGAATCTTTGTGTTGAACCTACGGAAGAGGATACCCACTATAATGGACGCCGATGAGATCCTCGATAAGGCTGGTTTCCCAGGCTCCAAAATGATCCCGGCGCCCCATGCCATCCGCACGCTTCTTGCCTTGAAGCTCTTCGGCAATGCTCGCCACAGCCATGTCATGAG
>JBEKDM010000173.1:0-3396 GCA_050014375.1 Methanomassiliicoccales archaeon
CAACAGTGCAACGGACGCAAAATAAGCCTTTCGTATTCTGTTCCGGAAAAACGAACGAAAAACTGTCCCGAAAAGACAATCATCAAACGACATCCGAGGCCGACGGTTCTTTATCCGAAAAACCGTTCCAGGTTTCGATCACTATGCAGGCCAAGATCGGTATCATCGGCGGCACCGGGGTCTACGACCCCAAGATGTTCAAGTTAAAGGAGACCGTGAGACCTTTCACCCCTTACGGGGCGACCTCGGACGAGATCCTCATCGGCGATCTTTACGGAGTGGATGTGGCGTTCCTGCCTCGGCATGGGAAGGGGCATATCTACCCACCGCACAAGGTGAACTATCGGGCTAATATTTGGGCGCTGAAACAGCTGGGCGTCGAGAGGATCGTTTCCCCCTGTGCTGTGGGCTCGCTACAAGAGGATTTCAAACCCGGAGAGATCGTAGTGGTAGACCAGTTCATCGATTTCACTAAGACCAGAGAATACACGTTCTTCGACGAGGGCAAGACCGTCCATGTCAGCATGGCCGACCCGTTCTGCCCGGAGATGAACGACCTTTTCGTCAAGGCGGCAAAGAAGGCCAAGATACCGTACCATGCAGGCGGGACCTATGTCTGCGTCGAGGGTCCCCGGTTCTCGACCAGAGCGGAAAGCACCATGTACCGGGCGTTCGCCGACATCATCGGAATGACCGTTGTCCCGGAATGCCAGCTCGCACGCGAGATGGAGATGTGCTATACCAGCCTGGCCATGATCACCGACTACGACGTATGGGCTGACGAACCGGTCGACACCAAGACGATCCTGAAGACCATGGCAGAGAACATGGACAAAGTGCAGCTTCTGCTCAAGAACGTGCTTCCGAAGATACCGGAGATGCGCCAGAAGTGCAAATGCGCCGATATATTGAAGGAAGCAGGGGCTTGAACACCCCTAAGCCTTTCCATTTACGCTCGGTCCATCGTCGGGCTAACGGCTTTCTTTTTAAGTGCCCGATCGGTCGCTCTCAGATATCCCACTACGATCTCGAGTCCACCTGCAACCAACAACCGTATCATGTTTGGTTGCTTTCTGATCCCCCGGTTCGAGGCTAGCATTTTCCCCATGATACCGATGCTATCGACAATGTTCACGATGCCGCTCTCGCTGAAATCGAAATCATCTAGGTCCAGATCCATGTGGATAGAGCTGTATTCAGATCTTCCAGGTATGACCTTGATATATTCCACCTTTTTGTTGGTGGTCTTTAGGATCCAACTCGTAACTGGCGCTCCATTGCTCTTTACTGTCAGCTGCACTGTTTGTTCTCCAAGGATCTTCAAGAGCAGGTGCATATTGATGATGTTGTGCACGCCTACAGTTCTCGTATAGATTTCCACACCGGGGTCAGCTGATGCCTCTATGACAGACAACACATGTTTTCCCAATTTCTTGCTCTGAAGCTGGGAGCCCATCTCCAGCGAGAAATTCAATTCCCTCATCTTGTCATCGATGAAATTTATCAGTGGCCTTTTTGAGGCGGACCGTATCGTTAGCATCCGTTCCTTTTCGATGAACATGTCCACCGTCCAGAATCTGGCCATACAAATGGAGGCCAACTCTTCGGTCCGTTCACTGGAGAGATGTTTGGACCTGAAAATGGAATGCATCTCATCATAGCGATTCCAGTCGGTCTCAAAGATCAGGCCCTGGGCATCCAGTTCCTCGTAGAACTGGGTGCCGGGAAATGGTGTAGCGATGCCATAGGCGGTGCTCGTAAGCCCTATCTCCTTGGCATAGGTTGGAAATCCCAGTATCTCCTCTTCGGTCTGATCGGGAAGGCCGATGACGAACGTGCCGCCAGCGTTACCACCCCATTTCTTGATGTTGTTGACCGCCTGGACATGGACATCTGTGTTCAATCCCTTGGATACGGACTTGAGATCGTTCATATTGGGGCTCTCTATGCCCATCTCGAAACCTTCGATCCCTACGGCGATCATCTTCCGCACTATCTCAGGGTGCTTGGCCACCGAATCGGCCCTTACCTTGACTCCGAATCGAATATCTAGCTTATGCGGCGCCAAGAGATCGCACAATCGTTCCACCATATCCGACCTCCCCATGAAATGGGGGTCAGTGACATCTATGTTCAAGGGCTTGTGGCCATGGAAGGAGACTATTTCCAATATCTCCTTCATCACGTTCTCGGGAGACCGGTACCGTTGATGACCTTTGCTCATGGTCGGTTCGCAGCAGAAAGTGCATCGGCCCCAACAACCTCGAGAGGTTGTCAGGACATCATATTCTCGATCTCGAAAAAGCTTTGTTCCATAGGCATACTTCCTAAGATGCCGGGCCGGAAAAGGCAGGCTGTCCAGGCTCTCAATGAACTCTCGATCAGGGTTATGGATGATCTTGCCATTCTCCCGATACGACACTCCCAGCACCCCTTGTGGTCCTCCTTTCAAAACCAGCTCACGCATGGTGATCTCGCCTTCGCCACGGACAACCAAGTCCACTTCAGGATGCGACAAAAGCTCGTCTGGGATAGCCGTGGGATGATATCCACCCATTAAGGTGACTGCCCCTCGACCCTTGGCCAATCGCGCAATCTCCAGACCTTCCCCGTGCTCTGTTGCGGACATCGTTATTCCCACAAGATCTGGTTCCAGAGCATTCAAGGCCTCCAAAAGAGCGTCTTTGAAAGGCCTATGTTCCATTTCCAGGTCCAAGATGGCCACTTTGTCTACGATATCCTCCAATGAGGCGGCAATGTATTCTAACCCGGTCGGAATCAGGTCGAAAGCATAGGATAGGCCATGCCTGCCAGAAGGTTTGACCAATAGGACTTTTTTGAATTGCATAGCTCAACTTACCATAATATTTTTGAATGATGGCCAAAGTTCTTGATCGCAATCGATAATGAAACCGAATGGTTGCGCCCTACATCGATTTGAACGGGGAATATTATAGCTTTGGATTACCAATGCATGAAATGTCATATGTTATAAATTTTGCGAACAATAAGTGATATCCCACCATATAGTAGAGAAAACATTGCTTCACCTGTTAACTTCAAGCGATTCGGGATGCTGGCCCTCCGAGCACATCGACGAGACATCGAGAACCGGACCATCGGTCCGCTCCATATCTCATGGGGTTGGGAGTAACTTTGATGGACAAGCCAAGCCAAGAATTCGGCTGATCATCCTATACTGGGAGACTGATATTGACTGAAAAACCCAATCGTGGGGGCCAGATTCCCTAAATGGCAGCCTTGAAGATGGTAGAGAATGTTGATTTATTACCCGACAGATATCATGCTGATGTCATGCTACCTCAGGCACCTGGACGATGTGGTGAACGCCGCAGGGGTCAAACTGGGACCGGGGAATCGGAAAGAAGTGGACCA
>JBEKDM010000174.1:0-3348 GCA_050014375.1 Methanomassiliicoccales archaeon
TCCAGACCTTTCTAAATTGATATGACATATCGAATCGCAGGCCGATGATATGAAAAAAAATGGGGAATGCAATCGATAGATCATAACGGAATGATGAAGGTCTTGTGATAGTCACATAGCCTGGTCAATCCAATCGCGATAATAGCTTAATGAATTTAATGGATGCCTAATATTTAAGTGCAGACCCAATACATTCAACGCCGACTAAGTTCACAAGTCAATGGAATCTTGCGATGGTAGATCTATTAACAATCACTTTTTTCCAACTTATGCACAATACTTAGAAGAATTGTAGACTGGAGAAATGATTTCCTTCAATTTCTCCTTTTAATACCTACAGGGCTCGGTCCAACGCATTGCACGCCCTGCAAGTCAGTATGATCCGGTTCAAACTTCCTTTCTCATTATGCTCTTGATTCTGCTTCCTATCTTTGCACGCGGTCGAGCCACAGCCTGGACGTCATCTATCCGGGTGACCTGGAATGAGAATCTCTTTCTGTGCTGGTCACTTTTCTCCACATAGGTGATTGGCTCCATTCCATCAAGAAGACTTTCCCAATATCCCATTCTTCATACCTCCATACTTAATGTTCTAATTACAAATCCCGATTCTCGACATATAAACGTCCGCTCGTGGGAATCACTTTTGATTCTGACTCGGTATCCTGCTGGCTATATCAGAATCACCAATTTTCTCGCATCACCGGGATCGTTTAGTCCCGGTTGCGTTTAGTCGCATTATTCTGAACGAAAAACGTCTTGTTAACCAGTCCCACAACAGTTAGTTAAACCCCCGTTCAACCGATGATCGAAACGGGATCAAAGCAATTGAACCTCCTTGTCCTCGTAAGAAAATGGCATATCCGGTATGTTTCAATAACTTCCGCTCGCGGAGCTTAAGAATCCCAAGTAACAGCGAGGGCGGCAGACACGCACGCATGATTATCAGAAAGGCGAACTGGCCAGGAATGTATTTGAAATGGTCAGTTTATTGATGTATTGTAAAGAGCTGCGGCATGACCATGGCCATATTATCCCATGCCCAGCCGCTTACACAACGAATCGACGACCGATGGATGCTGCCCAACCCATCTCGTATTATGCCCTGAGCCGGTCGCGGATCTCATTGTCTGTCAAGAATTAAATATTCTTAGGAATCAACCTTGACGACCAAGCAGAGGCGTTCGATCACCCATGCATTGAACTCGGTCGGAACAGTATAGCATCCCTTGCAGTAGTCGCTGACGGACAGTATCTTCTGGATCTCTGGAGTAGCGTTACCAGACTTCACTTGCTCGCGGAACCATTTCTGGTGCTCGGTGAGGGCCGGATCACTTCCTTTGACAGCGAGTCGGTTCGTTTTGGTAAGAAGCTCGACGTGCTCTTTCTCCACGAACTCGAATGTCTTCGTTTGCTCTTCATTGGTCTTAACGAAGGTATCGTTCGCAGCCTTCAACTGATCGATGTTGGATTTGAGGCAAGGTCACGCCTCCGACACTCTATTTCATGAGTTATCAGGCCGATGGTCATCTCATCGCCTATCTGTCTATCGGAGATCGGGCAGAGTTCCTTGATCACTGGAAAGACCTCCCACTGCTTGGTGGTGAGATTTCGGATGGCGGGCTTTATATTCAAGGAGATAACTTGTTTATTAGCAACCTCTGCGCCCTGTTCCTGCTCATTTGCCATCAGGTGATCATCAAATGGCGCGGAGGTCCCGGGGATTTCCGGCACTGCCGGGCTAAGGCATGCGTCGATGACGTTGTCTGGGCTGGGCTCCTCGATTGCTTTGTACTGCCACGGGGTGAAACCGTTTCCATCTCGCCGCAAGAACGGGGCATTTACGAAATTGATCTGACCCCGATCCGACTTGAGTCCAGATGTGTAATCAAATTTTTTTAAGGGACATCGTTTCCTATATTTCCATCTGTCCTTTTTTCAATATCGATCATCCGTCTGAAATTCCAATAGATTTCGATGAAAACCATTATCCTCTAGCTAGTGACTAGTATGATAACGATGGATCATCGAGCCTTCACAGGACGATATCTAAGAGAAAAGAAAGAACAATTGGGTGACCGCGTGCGGACCCATTTGGAGCACCGAATCTCCGTGGCTCATCAAAAGTGCAAGAGTTCATGATCATCGGTCAGGGCTCGAGGACCAATAAGAGGAACAATGTGAGGTCTGGAAGGGCTAGAAAACGATGACAAAGATCTTCATTCAGGAGGTCAACATATTATTGGAGACGGTGTTATAATAATATTTGAATAAGGAGGGATATCTCACGTCTTACACCAGATTGCCGATGAGGAAGTTCGTCGCGCCGGAAATCGTCTTCGGGGCCGGAGCGCTGGAGCTGGCCGGACAGTATGCTCACAATTTCTCGGGACGAAGTGTTTTGCTTGTCAGCGATAGTGGTGTCAAAGAAGCGGGATGGGCGAGTCAGGTAGAAGATTCGTTAACATCGGCCGGATTGAGGGTGGAGTATTTCGACCGCATCTCGTCAAACCCGCGGGCAGAGGAGGTGATGCTGGGTGCAACGGTATATCAGGAAAAGATCTGCGATCTGATCGTTGCCGTTGGAGGAGGCAGTCCTATAGACTGCGCCAAGATGATCGGGGCTGTGGTCGCGAATCGATGTCACGCGCTGGATCTGGAAGGCGTTGACATGGTGCCTATCCCTGGCCCGCCTTTGATCTGCATACCCACCACCGCTGGTTCCTCAGCCGACGTATCCCAGTTTGCTGTCATCAATGACGAGGGAAAGAAGCGTAAGTTCGTGATAATCAGCAAGTCAATGGTGCCTGACGTATCGCTCATCGATCCCCTGACCACCACCACGATGACCACAGAATTGACCGCCGCCACCGGTCTGGACGCGCTGAGCCATGCATTCGAGGCCTATGTCTCCAATGCTTCCTTTCCCCTAACAGATATGTGTGCTTTGGAGGCTGTCCGATTGATCTCGTCCAATTTGCCGAAAGTGCATGAGGAGCCCTCCAATATGCAGTACCGGGAAAAGGTAATGTTGGGAAGCTTGTACGCCGGCCTTGCTTTTTCCAACGCCAGTTTAGGTCTGGTGCACGCCATGGCTCACAGCCTGGGGGGCTTCTATGACACTTCCCACGGGGAGTGCAACGCTATCCTCCTGGAGAAGGTCGTCGAATTCAATTATCCTGCCGCTCCGATAAAGTATGACACGCTGGAAAAGGCGATGTGCGGGAAAAAGGGCGGTCCAGGCGCACAAAGCTTAGTGGGGGAACTGAAGGATTTGCGTTGTCGACTGGGGATCCCCTGGGGGCTGCAGCATATGGGTGTGAGGGCCAAAGATATACCATATCTGAG
>JBEKDM010000175.1:0-3299 GCA_050014375.1 Methanomassiliicoccales archaeon
TGCTCTCGAAGTTTACGGCTACCTTAGAAAGGGCGTCGATCGAATCCACTTGACAGACCGTCCGCAGGTCCCTCATGGTGACCACCAGGGGGCGGGTCATCAGGCGCGATATGGCGTCCCGCGCAAAATTCAACGGGTCGCTCTTGGCCAGGATGAACTCCTCCGCTTCCGCGTCCAGGAGATACCCCTCGTTGGCCAGCTCGTTCGCGACATACTCCCGGTTCACGTCAAATGTCATGGGAGGCGTGCCTTTAATACTTTCATTTCGATGTTCCGAGGATGCCCCTAGTGACCATAAGGACGCCTTTGCGGCCCACCGAGGAAGCGGAGAAGGTCAGGACGGCAATTCTGAACCTTTTCCCCGACAGCGAGATCACCATCGGCCAAGGGGAGGTCGTGGCGAAGACCGTTTCATTGGACCGGTTCAAGACCATGATCCGGAACCAAAGGATCCTTGACTCCATTCGGCATTCATTGCTTGCCGGCGTATCGTCTGGTTGTACGGTCATCTCGCTGAACAAGCAGGCCGCTTTCGTGGACCGGGTCTCGCTATCGGAAGGAAGGACCGCCTTGGGGAACATAGAGGTGACGATCGAGTCGGAGGGGATCGAACGACTGATCGACGTTGTCGCCCCCCGTACCGTGGATGGAGTTGAGGTCAAATGATCTCCGTCTCATCCCCGGTGTTCTCGCTCCTGTCTTTGGACCAGGCCATAGAGCAGGTGGCCAAGGACTTCCGCGCCTGGGAGATCGTCGCGGAAGGAATGCACCGGCTACCGGACATCGAGAAGAGGTTCATCGAGATCTCGGGCTCATATGACTTGGAGTACTCCGTTCACGCGCCGCTGAGCGACATCAACATTGGCTCGCTCAACCCTACGCTGAGGGAGGCCTCATTGAAAGAGGTGCTTCTCGCCATCGGCTGCTGCAGGCGGATGGGGATCGACCTGATCACGGTGCACCCGGGATTCATATCTCCGCTGGGCCAGTTTGACCGGGCAGCGGTGATGAAAGCGACCAGGAGATCGATCCTGGAGATCGACAAGGCCGCGTCCGAGAACGGCGTGGTGGCCGCATTGGAGAACATGCCCCGCATGCCGATCACCACATGCACCGAACCGGTCGAGCTGCTTTCCTTGGTGGAAGGGACCTCGCTCGGCGTCTGCTTCGACATAGGCCACGCTCATACGAATGACAACATCGATGATTTTGTCAAGCACGTTTCACGCTTCGCCAACGTCCACATCCATGATAATGACGGCAACTCGGACCAGCACCTGACGATCGGTGAGGGAAAGATCGATTTCAAACACGTGCTTTCCGCGATGAGCGGGTACGGTCGCCGTTATGTGATCGAGGCAAGAAAGGTAGAGACCGCCCCGCTGTCCTTGGCGCGCCTGAAAAAGCTCCTTGACCTTTAGATCCGCCGGTGGCACCTGAGGCATTCGAACTTCCCGTCCTCGTAACGTGCCTCCTTTCCGCCGCAGTGCGGGCAGGTGAACCCGAAACCCTGTTCCGGGCTCCTTGGCTCCGCCGGTGGCGGGGGTGGTGGTTGATATGGTGGGGGCTGCGGGTATTGCGGGTACTGCTGATAGCCATACGGCTGGTATTGATAGGGATAGTAACCCTGGCCATACGGATTGTAGTATGTCTGGGTCGGATAGTAGGCCTGCGGGACCGGCTTCTCCTTGTTCATCTTTATCCCGGTGAACAATTCGATGGCCTTGAATGAATAGTGGACGAAGTAGACTACGCCAACTGCGACGAACACCAGGATCAGCAGGCCCAGACCCAATTCAAGCCCGGTGTTGTTCGTCCAGATCGACAACGATATCGACAGGTAGTCGGTGAAGAAATGGAACATGATGGCGGCATAGAGGCCGAACTTCAGGAACAAATATCCCATCGCCAGGCCCGCCAGGAACGCCGGGAGCACCTTATAGAGGTCCCAGTTGAAACTGTGCGCGAACCCGAACATCGCCGATGAGAAGATCAGAAGCGCCAGTTCCGCCTTTCCGAACTGGAACCCGCCGCCGAGGATGTAGTGCTTGGGGTCCTTGACCTTGTTCGTAGCGATCGCCACTATCAGTAGCGGCACTCCCAGCAGCAGGACCCGGGTGATCAGTTCTTCCCACACCGATGCCTGGGCATAGGAGAACAATATTTGCCATAGGTCGGCGCTTTGACTGGGAACGCTGGCAGATCCCCCGAACAGGCCGATCACGATATAGAACAGTATGTTGAACGCAATCACTGCGAAGAACAGGGTCGATATCATGTACAGGGGGCTGTGACCCTCATCGTGTATCTGGAACGTGAGCTCATGGCCGAACTTGTGCAGGCTCTTTCTCAGCATCCAGACGAACGATGCTGCTATCGTTGCCACCAGGAACAAATAGTAGATCGAGAGCCCTATGTCGCTGACCCGGAAGATATCCACGAGCCACGGGGTGATGATGAAGAGGTACGTGCCATGGCCCATCACGTTCGGTAGCACCTGGCCGATCCCCCATATCAGAACTATGACGTTGAAGGAGACGAGCAGGAGCAGCACGAAGATGATGATGCTGGTTACGCCTCTGACCACCGTTCTCAGACCATCCCGTTCGGACGACGGTTGATAAGGTGCATAATTAGGATAGCTATACTGATAGCCATACTGATAATAGGGATTGTATATGTACTGCGGCTGTACTGGGCCTGGCATCGACATGCTCCTGCCGCAGAAGGGACAGAAGATTGCATCGGAAGGCACCCCCCTGCCGCAATTCGGACACGAAGGGCCCTTGACTCCAGCACTGGAAGAGACCTCGGGGTCCATTGTCCGACTTGATTCTCGGAACGCTATTTCTATCCTTCGGTATGTATCCCTCTACCATTTGATCGATGGATGATTCCGTCTGTGGATGCCCGGATTGAAATTCTCAAAACGCAGCTTTTTTCAATACTGGATAGTAAGGGAAAGATTTAATAGCCAACCAATTCTATCTCGATGGGTCCCTAAAGGAGGCAACTTAGATGGATGAGGGTTCGACCGAGAAAGACGTGAAGTTTGAAACGATAAGCGCTGAAAAGATCCCGTTTGGTAGGAACAACTTCATCGAAGTTGCGCGCAAGAAGGCCATCACCAAAGAGGGAGAGAACGAGTTCATTTCGCTCCTGACATGGATCGAAGGTTATCCGCTTGGCGACCTCATGGGGGTGTTCCCGCTTCTTGCCGAAGAGCAACAGGAGGCATCCCATGAGGCTCTGGCTCTGCGATGGCTGCGGGTCATGTGCGAAGCGTTGGACGTGCTGCA
>JBEKDM010000176.1:0-3198 GCA_050014375.1 Methanomassiliicoccales archaeon
CATCGAGAGCCAGCGTGGCGACGGCCGCCGTGACGGCAATGCCCAAGGCAACGGCAATAACGCTCAGCAGCTTGCGGCGTCGCTGGCGGGCGAGAGATTCCCAGACGATTCGAAATATCATGCAACGCTCAGTGATAATACTTGGCGGCTTCGGCCAAGGAAGTTGCGGCAATGAGCAGCGAGTCGCCTTCGATGCGGTACTTGAAGATGGAATAGCTTTCCACCGCGCCCGCCTTCCACCCATTCTTCTTGAGCTCGTCGATGGTAAGATCCATTTCCTTGAGCTGGGCTTCCATCCTGAACTTCTGGTTCAGGATCTGCTGGAGCTGTTGCTGCACCTGTTGGAATTGTGCGATCTGGTTCTGGAGTTTGGGGCTAATATCGTCCATTTCACTCACCTGATGTTATGCTCATCTCCTCCGCGATCTGCATCCATCGGAGGTAGGAGTTGAGCGCCGCCCTCATGGCAGCCAAGTCGGATGCTTCTACATTCAAGACCACTTGATCTGGACCGGCCTCCGCTTTGATCTTGGTCCGGGGTATCTCCCTCCCCGCCTCGGGGGATATCGATGCCAGGATCGTCTTGGCGTGGCTGGTGCGGACCTTCAGAGTGGCCCGTAGCATCCGCTCATCTTCCCTTAATGACCTTCTTAACGTTCGGGCGTTCTTTGTAGAAGATCTTGGAGCCGCAATTCTCGCACTGCATGCCGACCGCATTAACGTTCGATCGTATGGGCCTTTCGCAGTTCCCGCATTTATACGTGCTGTTCGCCTCCACTGAGCTGCGCCTTCTGGGCCAGCACCTCCTTGGAGGTGATCTTCTTGATTGTCGGCGTATAGCATGCCGCTGCGAACTTTGCGTCACAGTGCCGGCACTGCCAAATTCCAGTGGATACACGCTTTACATTCATGTGGTGACATGTGGGGCACTCGGACTTCGATCTCTCGACTGCCTCAATGTCCCTGGTCGTCTTCCTGGTGACGACACCACATCTTGCTCCATACCTTCCAGCGGTTCCCGCTTTCTCTGTTCTCTTTGCCATCGATTTCACCCTACCAGCTTTCTCAGCTCATTGCCTAGTCTCTGGGAGGTCTCGATTATGTTCTTGACCTGATCCATTGTAAAGGCACCGCGCAGGCCTTTCTGCATGGCCCTGAGGTCACCGTTCTCGTCAGTGGTCACCGTCAATCTAGCCGATGCCACTTTTTCTTCGTCGAGAGTCGGATCGAACAATATAACGTTTTCTATCTGTACAGCCGTACAGGAAATGGGCGTTTTCCTTATCGGCATCATAAAGTCCTCTCCCTTGCCGTTCTCATTAGCTGGGACCTTGCAGGTCTTGAGTGCGGCGACCGCGCCCAGGAACGCGGCATCGAACAGGTTGCCGTCATAGTCGAGAACGTAAATGTCGATGAAGTTGATCCAGCACTCTTTGCCCTTCTCGATGCACAGCTTCTCCAGGTCGATCATTCCCGACTCCCTGATGCCACGGTCGACGACCCTGGCCAGCTCGATCGAGTTTTCGTCCGGCGGACCGGCCTCGAAGCTGGGCGATCCCATTGGGATCAGCTCCGCGTTCGTGGAGAGAACACCTTTGTCTGGGGTATCTCCGAAAGGCGTCCCGATGCCCATCTTTACTCCGACCAGCACATCGGTGTTGCCCATCTTGACCCGGGCTGAACCTTCTGCCGTCTCGATGTAGTTGGTCTCGATGGATATCTGCCTGTACTCGTCCCACACCCTTCCATCCACCCTCTTGCCCTTGGCAATGAGCTTGTGGATGTGATCCCTCTTGATCTCAGATACTACCGAGCGGGCCATGCCTAGGCCTCCTGGGAGGATTCAGAGGTCTGGTCTTCGGCAGATTCCTCGGGGGTCTCGGTCGAGGCATATCTGCGACGCAGAGCGTCCTTCTGCATCTGGTACACCTGTTCCAGCGCCGGGACGGCATATTCCATTGCCTGGTTGAACTCGGCGACGGTCAAGTGACCATCCATCTGAAGCAACAGCACTTCTCCGGTCCGAGGTATCATGGCGATCGGGACGTCCGCCTGACCATAGTTGTCCTCTTCCTTGTTCAGGTCCAGTACCACTTGATCGTTTACCTTCCCGACTGCAATCGCTGGGACCAGGTCCTTCATCGGGATGCCTGCGTCGGCCAACGCCACAGATGCGGCGGTCAATCCGGCGCACCTCGTGCCAGCGTTAGCCTGCAGGACCTCAATGTAAACATCCACCGAGGTCCTCGGGAAGCTCTCGGTGAACACTACATATTCCAACGCCTCGGAAATGATCTTGGAGATCTCTACAGACCTCCGGTCCGGTCCTGGCCTCTTGCGGTCGCCGACCGAGAACGCGATCATATTGTACTTGCACTGGACGATGGCCTTGGCCGGGTTCTGCATATGTCGGGGGTGGCATTCCCTGGGGCCATATACGGCCGCCAGTACCTTGTTCTTTCCGATCTCCACATAGGCAGAGCCGTCCGCGCTCTTCAGGACGCCGGCCTCGATCTTTATCGGCCGCAGTTCGTCCACCTTCCTGCCGTCTATCCTAATCCCATTGTCATCAATGAGTTTGACACCTGTGTTTCCGCTCATAATTTCACCAGATCAACTTGATTTCGTCACTGACTCGAGATATTCTTTAACCTTCTCCGTGAGCCTGGATTCCTGGGCGCCCTCCTCGATCATGCGAATCGCGTGGATCGCCGTTACCATGCTCTCGATCTCTCCGTCCAGCCAGATCCTTCCGTTCTGACCGATGAAGATGCGGCAGTTGGTGTGGCTCTTGATCAGCTGGATCATCGAACCACCCTTCCCGATCACCCTTGGTACCTTGCTGTAGGAAATATCGATCACTTGGCCGCCAGATAGCTTGCGCAATCCCTGCTCTTTCATGGTGACCTGGACCCTCTTGGTCTCGTCCACCATCAATACCTTTGCCAGCAGGGTGTCCCCGACGTTGAGGTACTTGGACGTGTCTCCGAACTCTACCCTCCACGGGACCTCGTTGACATGCAACGGGGCCGGATAAGGGGAGTTGATATCAATAAGCCAGTTCGACGGCCCGATGTCGATTACCTTGCCGATAACGCTGTCGCCAGTGGCCGGTATGTATCTCCCACCCAGGGGAATGACATTCACAAAATTTGACTTTACGCTCTTAATGCCCAATTGAGCAGCGAACACCTTGCC
>JBEKDM010000177.1:0-3194 GCA_050014375.1 Methanomassiliicoccales archaeon
CATTTCATCCTTGCTATTTTTATTGATCACCGTTCAATTATTGATGTTTTTCTGGCCCAATGCACGCTTTGATTTTGAAATCAACAGATGTTCGTCTAATAAATGCTTGATATATCGTTCATACTCCAGTTTTTACGAGTCATTCAGGGTAATAATTAGACATATGCATAAGGTATAAGACCTGATTCGCTATTGTGGCTTGCTATCGCGACCCACGGTACTATAGATGTCGCCTGACTCGGAAAGGAGCGAGGTCTGGCGAAGGAATGACGGTCCCGGGATAATCGGCGCATACAAGGTGGAATGAAATGGCGAATGCGGAGTGGAAGTCAGACCGGGTAAAATTAGTCCCGGCCATTGGCCCATCCAAGATGCCGTTATGTAGATCTTCCTGCCGATGCGGTATTGTTCATCGTAATGTTTGCGATCGACGGACTTCTGAGTACGACAATGTTTAGAGGGGATATCCAGCATGAATGCCACTTCAACAACTGCACTCGATGGCTCTGAAAATGAGAAAAAGATCGACCCGTGGACGGTAAAGCAGAACGCCCAGGATCTATTCCCAGAGGTGGAAGAAAGCCAGAAAGGGAAGGTCTTCAAGGCAATAATGGCTCTGAACATACCGGACCTAAAGGTCACTTCCGCCAAGGGGTCTTTGGCGCTCTACTCGAGGGACCAAGCGGATGTCCCGGATATGCTCCGATCGACCCTCTTCGATACGATGCCCGATGTAGTTGTGCAGCCGTTCTCAGTCCCTGCGATACAGACAATTTTGAAATTTGCCGCGTCCAAGAAGATTCCAGTAGTGGTCCGCGGGGCGGGTTCCTCACCTTTCGGTGGTTCCATGCCCGTGAAAGGAGGGATTGTTCTCGACATGAACACGCTCAACAATGTCATCTCCTTTGATGCGAACCGGAAAACGGTCAAGGTCGAGGCCGGTATCCGCTGGGCTGACCTGGATTGGTTCCTGGAGAAGAACGGGATGAGTGTCAGGTCCTCACCTTCCAGCAGGTTTTCGACGGTAGGCGGCTGGGTTGCGTGCGGCGGCGTCGGCGTAGGAAGCGTATCCGTTGGTCGCCTCATCGAATCGGTCGAAGAGGTAGAGGTGGCAACATCCCAGGGCGAGGTCAAGGTATTGACCCCCAAGGACCCCATGTTCCATTCGGTCTTTGGGAGCGAAGGCCAATTGGCGGTCATCACCTCCGTTATGCTGCAGGTCAGGGAAAGGCCAAAGGCGTTGGCGCCCCGATTGGTGTTCTTCACGGACCACGAGAGCGCGATCAGCTACGCGGTCAAGCTGGCCTCATCCGAGAAGAGGCCGATGGACCTTACCTATTACAGCCCGGCGAAGTTCAAGGGTCTGAACCAGGTGCTCGGAAGGGGGGACTATCCTGAAGCGCATGGTATCATGGCCACCTTCGAGAACGATAAGGACGCGGCCGCGAACGTGATCCCGAAGGGAAGCACGCTGGCCCAGCCATACTTGTCATTCCTAATGTGGAACGAGAGGTTCTTCCCCATGAAGTTCCGCAAGCTCGGACCGGGCCTGATGGGGTCCGAGGTGCTGGCGCCGAAGGAGAAGATCTCCCAGATCGTGGCCAAGGCGTTGGAGATATGCGGCCAACATGGCCTCGAGCCAATGATGGAAATACACTTTCTGGGCAACGGGGACGGCATGCTCCTTTGCTATTATATCACTGACCAGACCAAGCAGCTGAAGTACACCATGGACTCGTTCCGAGGCCTGCTTATCAGCAAGGCGTTGTACGAGGGGGGTGCCAGTCCCTACTCCTTCGGTGTGTGGAACCACCTGTTCGTGGACTACGGCGACATCGAGGAGAAGAAGGCGCTCACCGAAGCCAAGCACCAGATGGACCCGGCGAACATCATGAATCGGGGCAAATTCCCCCGGCTGGGCGGAAGAATGGGGGGCTTGCCAGCTGCCCTGTTCAGTCCCGGTGTCCTCGGATCCGTGCTCAAAATGGTCAATAGCCTGGCGCCGATATCAGCCCCAGTAGTAAAAGTCATCGCATCCGGTGAGCTGATGGAGCGCTAGGGCAAGGACCTTTTACTGGACACAGCGGACGAATGTGCCATGTGTGGAGCGTGTGTCGGCGTTTGTCCTGCCTATATGTTGACCAAGGATGAGAGGGTCACGGCCAGGGGAAAGTTGCTCACCGCCAGGAAGATGGGTTCATATGGAGCGGTGACAAAGGAGCACGCGCATGTGACGTTCCTATGCATGCGGTGCAAAGCCTGCGAGCAAGTATGTCAGTCGAAACTTCATCTGATCCCGGTGTACGAGGAGATGGAGAAGCGTCTGGCAGAGCAACACGGAAAGGACGACGAGATGGTCAAGCGATTCATAGAGCGGGCGGAGAACTCTGCGGCCTATGACGCACTGGTCGACCGTGGGTTGGTGCTTGGATCTCCGAGCAAGAACGTAGAAGGAGGTAACTGAGATGTACGAGCGCTATCACCTCCCCAAGAAGGAGCTTCCGTTGCCGGAAAAGCCGTTCGCCAAGAACGCGGTCATCCGGGACGACCGTTGCATGAACTGCGGCCGGTGCGCCGATCAATGTATCTACGGTGTGCATGAACGCGACGCCAAGGATCCTAGGGTCATGGCGGAGCCGAAGGCCTACCTGTGCAAGAATTGCCTGCGCTGTGTCGAGAACTGCCCCCAGATGGCATTGACCGTGCAGTACTCGAAAGAGTACCTATCACTCGGCGGAGGAGTATGGACACCCACCCGGGTCTCAACAATCTGGAACGAGTCGCAGTCCGGTAAACTGCCGGTGTTCGGAGCCGGATACAGAGGCATGTTCGTCGGTCCTGGATATGATTCCATGTGGACGGACATGTCTGAAATCGTTCGTCCCACCAGGGATGGTATTCACGGAAGGGAGTACATCTCGACCAGCGTGGACCTGGGCAAGAGGGTCGATCACCTGGAGTTCGATGAAACCGGTAAGCTTCTCACCGAGATGCCCAAGTTCGTCGAACTGCCCTTGCCAATGCTAATGGATGTCTGCCGATCTGCCGATCTGAGGTCAGCGCCGTTCGAAGGCCTGATCAAGGCCGCAGAGACGGCTGGAACACTTCTATTCTTCCCGGCTGGATCCAAGCTACCGGAGGTCTCGGCCAACGCCATAAAGTCACTGGTGCCGGTGTTCTCGCCTGGCAAGACC
>JBEKDM010000178.1:0-3102 GCA_050014375.1 Methanomassiliicoccales archaeon
AATTAAGTTTTGGTCTCAGGGGATGCCTATCTCGCGATAGGCGGCCAGCAGTTCCGCGAAACTCCTATCCGATTTGAAACCAGTGGGCGAGAAGTGCGTACGTGACGCCGCCCCCAACTGCTTCATTCTCTCCATGAGCACTTCACGCCTTGGCGGGGACAGCTTGGCGACCGACGAAAGCTCGTTGTTCTCGAAGAAATAGGGAATATCCAGCTCCTCGGTCCAGAGCTCCATATATTTGGCGCACCGATCCTTTTCCTCGAGCGAGCCCACCATCTTCATGGAGCGGAGGAAATCCTTGTCTGCGAGCGGACCAAGCCACATCGGACCGCTATCCTTTCCAGTATCCTCCTTTGACACAGTGCGCTCATGAGTGACCCGATCGAAATGCAGGAACCCGAGATGGTCCAGTGCAGCCTCCGCATGATACGCGGACTGGGGCATCCTCAGGTAGAGTCTCATGTAATGGTCGGCGTAGAAGCAGAGCATCGGGACCGTTCCTTTGTCCAATTTCGCCGCCTCCTTGGCCACGTAACCGATGAGGATGCGCAGGCCGGCTTCGTGACAGAACTCCCCCCGGCACGGCATCGCACCATACCGACGGATGCATTTCTTTGTCTGCGCCCCGGCCAAAGGTGCGGTGTCGGTGGCGGTAATTGCCAGGATCCCGTTCCGTTTCAGCGCTTGTAGCGCCGCCGGAATGAACTCCACCGGCGTCCCGAATGGGTCCAGGTCCACATAGTCATAGTATTCTTGGGCCAGCTGGCATCGCAGGTCGTTGTTGACCGCCGTGCAGTTCTCCAGGCCGTTTAGGATGATGTTCTCCTTGATGAACTCGGCAGCCACCGAGTCCCTGTCGCATATGTCGAAATGTATGTCCGGCCTGGCCTCTTTGGCAATCCGTAATGCCCGAACTCCCGTGGCCGACATGGCGTCGATCGCCGTGCGCACGGTGACCTGTGGTGAACTGAAGAACATGACGGAGACGTCGCGATTGAACGCCATCTGGCGATTGTAGAATACCCTTCCCTGTATCTTTCCCGGCCCGTGATCGGTGTGGTTGACCGGGATATAGATATCGGTGGCACCTTCTCGGGATAGGATAGAGTCGGCCGGTTGGCTCAAAGAAGCTCTCCCTTCATGAGCTTCATGATCTTGTAGGGCAGCAGGTTCCGGTTGATGGGGGTGACTTCCAGGATCCTCACATCATCCCTACGGCGGATGTCCTGCAACAATGGGTTGCGTGATTTTTTGTGCAGAGTGAGCAGAATGGGCTTTTCCACGTCCAACGCTGCCTTCACCGCGTTGACGAACTTCTCGCTCTCGACCTCGATCTTGCCAACCTCGTCGATGACGATGACATCAGACTCAAGGCATGCTGTTTCCAATGCCCGGACGCCGACGTCCTCGAGCACACTGAGGTCGATGCCGTACTTGCCCACCATGAACTTGCTTGTGATGTCCGTGGAGGCCAGCACCCCCTTCTCCTTGGTGCGCCAGTCGATGACGTAGAAGCCGCTTCGCTTCTTGTCGTCCATGATGGGCTCGGTGATCATGCCTCCGACCTTGAGGTCTTCTGCCTCGAGCATCTCGATTACCTTTACCAGGGTGTGCGTCTTGCCCGCACTTGGAAGGCCAGTTATACCAATCTTGATGTTGTTCATTAAATTCACCGAAGGGCGAACCAGGCCCTCACTAGCATTGTGCGAATAGATTTCCCGTAATGCTGTAGACACTATTTATCTTTTCGATGGAAAAAATTAGTCCGTTAATCGGAAGTATTTACTCTTCCTGAATCGACTTTACGTACATGAGCGGATAGTGCAGCTCTTCGATGTATCGCATCTCCGCCACGACGGTGATGCCGTCCATCTTGACCGTGAGCGTCACCGCCATCATCGGGCCGGTCAGGGTCTGGTAATCATACTCGTCCGCCTTCCGTCGCAAGGCTTCACGGGAAATGTGCACTTTCACGTCCTTAACGAACGGCTGTACCCGGACCCCTTCTTGGATCGCGCATTCCAGCGATTCGACGCTGGTGGAACTGAGAGGAGTGCCCACGAACTGATGATAGATGGTGCCCAGCTTTATGCCCGCCTCGAACACCACGCGCTCCCTCCGGCTGCAATTAAAATATTTGTCCGCCAGATTCTCTCGCTTGCTCGCCATGACGCGCACCTGTGTCCAGTGAACGGTAATGTTACCGGCCTATAAAAGTTGGAACGCTCGATCCCGGAAAGAACAGTTATAGAGCCGACTCACAAACCAATTCGCAGGTGAGCGAATGAGGTCGAGGGTGTGCGTGGCCTATGGTCATGACCGCAAGGCGGGCACGAGGAAGGTGGTCGAGGCTTTCGGCATGCCAGCGGTTGCTGGGAAGACCGTCCTGGTCAAGCCGAACTTCAACACCGCAGACCCGACACCTGGCTCCACCCACATCGATACGTTGGAAACACTCATCAGGATGGTCCTGGCGGGCGGTCCGAAGCACGTGATTGTCGGTGATCGCAGCGGCCCGGCCAGAACCAGGGAGGTGTTCCAGGAGAAAGGCATCTTCGAAATGGGGGAACGCCTCGGCTTCGAATGCGTCATGTTCGACGAGATGACAAGTCACGATTCGCCAAGATCGCTACCCCGGGTTCCCACTGGCGGGATGGGTTCATGATCGCCAAGTCGGTATTGGAAGCGGATGCGGTCATGACCTTGTGCTGCCTCAAGACCCATGCCTATGGCGGGCAGTTCACCATGTCTTTGAAAGTGACCACCGGTATGGTCGCGGGGTCATGCATGAGGGAGCTACACTTCTCGAACCATATCCGGGAGATGATCGCCGAGATGAACGTCGCTTATCGTCCTATGTTGACCGTCATGGACGGTGTGGAGGCATTTGTTGACGGCGGTCCGATGACCGGGACCAGGTGGCAGGCGAATCTCACATTGGCATCGGATGACCGCGTCGCAATCGATGCCGTCGGGGTTGCTGCCCTGAAAATGCATGGGACGACCAAGGCGATCGAATCGGGTCGGATATTCGAGCAGGATCAGATCAGGAGGGCGGTAGAGCTCGGCATCGGCGTCTCCTCCCCTGAGGACATCGACCTA
>JBEKDM010000179.1:0-3089 GCA_050014375.1 Methanomassiliicoccales archaeon
TGACACTGGGCTCCATTCCCATTGGCATCATTGGAGAAGCCGGTAATGAGGTCGGCAAGCGCCATAAGCATGACATGCATCGCGGCAGCAGGAGACCGGCTAGTCTTTTGCGCCAAGGACGTGGCGTGTAACATTGGGCCGCAATCATCGGTAATGAACCTGTGACGGAACTGCCCCAGTGGCTCTTTTCAGATGGAATGGGCAAGCCCAATGCTTCCCATTCCCCTTTTCTTTCTATTTTTGAAGGTCCCTCGCTAGTAACGATTCCTTCGACACCTATTTTTTAACCTCACTCCTCGCAAAGTCGACCTTAATTGAGTGTGGTCGGACAAGCATCTATTCGTCTTCAGAGACGCAATAATGGCCACTTCATCGCCTCCCCAAACCGCAGATGGTGGGATCAGGGTTGAGGACCGCCATATAGACATCGTCGGACTCCGCAGCGAACCTCTGCCTGACCTGGACGGCCGCAGCTCTGTGCCATCGCCGTCCGCATGCGCTCGAAGGCGTTCCAGTACCTAGGCCAAACAGTTTCGCAAGTGGGGTGCGCTCCATCAGCGACATTTCTATAAAAGATGGAAAGAACGGTCTAACGAATCTCATATAGATGATAGTGTAAACAGACATTTGAAATGACCAAGCAGATGACAAGCGCCCAGTCTTCTTCAAGCAGTAACTCGAAAGGATATGTCAGGAAAGATATCAATATCGGAATTGAGGACATTCAGAAAGGAGTAAGGGATCGGGTCAAGGATATCCAGAAGGGTGTCAGGAATATCCTAAATGTGGTTGATAAGGAAATGAAAAATGTGCCGGGCGCAAAGGTGCCATATGGACAGGGATTGACATGAAATCAAAGAAGGCAACCTACATCATATGCATTTTATCGGCCATCTTAATCTCCGTAATTCTGTTCGGTGCAGTTCTTGCAAACAGACCAACGCCTGCACCAGAGCATTCACAAGACGTGATAGGTGCGTCAAGCAACACCAGTTCTGTATCGGGGCAGGTAAGCATCGCCTATACCAACCATGTGAGATACAATTACACCATCTCCTGGTCCGGTACGTCCATGGTGTGCAGTTCTTATCTTGGGATCGATAAACTGAATATATCGAAGACCATGGTCACCGATGGCAAGACATTCTCGCTGTTATGTTCCGGCGATACCCTTACCGGGATAATCCATGGAAGTAACATAAGCCTAACGATTAACAACAGCGGATGCACTGGAACGATTCAGGGTGAAAAGGTATCGATGCAATATATGGCTGGTTATAACAATGAGACAGGTACGCTGTTGGCAGTAAGTGAAGGCCCGGTCTCACACTCTCTGGTCTCGTTCTCCATGACCTCGATGCCCCTTATGCCTTCCCCAGAACTGAAGAACGCCATGATAGGGTACATCGACCTCCTGACCGGTCTCGGCGCCGGTCGGGGCTGGTGGTAATGATCATGAAGTTGCACTTCTCATGCGGAGCAGGGTCGCTCCGCATGGCCTGGCTATAGTCAAGCATGTAACACCGAATGCGTAGAGTCAGCCTGACTCCGCTTCAGTGCTACGTTCTCGGCAAATAGGAAGGATAAGTGTTTCATCCAAGGCTTCGGGAAGGACCGCAGCCTGGGCCTCTTCTCTTCGATTGAGATCCTCGCTATCAGGGCATCATAATCGCGGAGATGAGAGTGGGCAAAGGCATGGGTCAGGTTCGTTATTACCATACCTCCAAGGGGGGTGAGAACAACTGAGGAGGGATTGATCAAGATACAAGTATCTTCAATGGAATGATGAAAACCAAACGGTGAAGTTCCCTACACACTAACTAATAACCTATAACATGGTTCCTATTTAAAGACCTAAAATCGACTGGCTCGTTCATGTTTTAGTATTGAAGAGACAGGCGTCATGCGGAATATCAAGTTCGAACCTCGCTCCCTTTCTTGGCTCACCGCATTCCGTTATTTTGATGTCGGAGATCGCCAGGATCTCACGGGTCAAGAACAGAACGGACCTGGTCTTCGTTCCAAATTGGCAATCGAAGATCCCGGGCGTGTCCGCCATCGGAGATTCAGTTCCGTCGTCCTCATAGATGATGGACATATGGTCCGGTCTGTCCTGATAATCAACGGTGATCGTGGAGACCTGCCTTTCATGCCGAAGGGAATTCTCCATGAGGATGAAGAAGACCCTCTCCATCAGAGCGTCACCATAGATGAACAGTCCATTTACCCTCGATTCTACCCGTACGTTCCCCAGATCAAGCCGTCCCTTAGCGCACCTGATCAACTCCCCCACATCATGCCACTTCGGCGCATGTGCCTTGAGGTCCTCGTTGTCGTTGAAGAACGATACCAGTGACCTCGTCGACCTCAGCAGGTCGTTCATCGATTCGAGGTGATCTTTCGATTCCTTGCTCACCTGGTCCGATCTCACCGACGCGAGATGTTTCTCGATCTCATCGATCTTGTTCAGCAGATTCTGCCTGCCGATATTGTAGATGTGAAGCGTATCCTCCATGTACTTACGGTCCGAGATGTCCCGCATCAAGATCATACGACCGCGGATCTGATCCTTATAGAGCAATGGCATGATCGAGACATCGAAGGTGTTCATCACTTCGATGTCCTTTAAGGTGACCTCCCTATGGAAGATCTCCTCCCCGTAATAGCGTTCGATGAAGTCCGGATCGAACGAAACGGCGTCGAAGATGAAAGAACCGGCCGGGTTTGGCATCCTTTTGAAGAGCTTGCTTGATGCCACTCTATTGAAATCGACCAACCTGTCCTCGGTGTCTATGACCAGGACCGCGTCGGTCATGTTCTCCATGATCTCACCGCGGGCCAATGGCCTGATGTCCAGCAAGCGATAGCTATACAGACCGATCGCATAGATGACACCGGACACCCCAAAGAAACATGGAGCGAAATCTTGTCCAGTGACATCGACATAGGCCAACGCTTCGGCCAGCGCCGGGATGGACATTCCTAGCAACAGGATGGCCCCCTGATTCTTGTAGATGGGGTTCACTCCCATCATGGACCTGATTATCAGTGCCGCAGAGGCTATGAGGAGTCCATAACAATAGAACGCC
>JBEKDM010000180.1:0-3079 GCA_050014375.1 Methanomassiliicoccales archaeon
CCAGAACGGATCACTGGTCGTTAACAAAGTTTGGGATGATGGAGAAGTTCTCCTGAAACACATGAATTTCTCATCGAGTATGGTCATTGACGTTGACGAGATGATACTGCTATCTGCAAATGGCATTCCTCAATGGGATGTGCAATTTCCGACGGAGTACGGATTCTTAGGTTCATCCTCTGCTAATGTTGCTAACAACGGAACGATAGTCCTGTCCTACCAGTATGACGGGATGAGGTATAACCAGGGCTACACCGTTTCAGGCGAATTGCTCTGGACCTGCAACATGTCGGTTGATCTGTCATCGCCCGACGACGCCTATTATGGATGCCGGTCCAATGGAGGCGATGCCCATCATGAGTACATCGAAATGGTCTACAAGGTAGATCCGGCAAACATATCCAACAACTGGGAAATCATGTTAAACGATACCTGGGGCGGTTCAATGTATTACCTGGAAGGGGTAGAGGTATTCATGTCGAACGATGGCCAGGCCTTTGGTATTGATCCTAACGGTACGGTACTTTGGCACGTTTACACCGCAATAAGCCAATCGCTCCAATCGCTCCAATATTACATGATCGGCGATTCACTTCAATGTGTGGTCGACCGTGAACAAGGATTGCTGTTACGGTCTGAGAATACGATCACGAAGATCGGTAAGGATGGATCCTACTGGACCTATAGTGGGCTTGATTCGTCCGTCAAGGACATGAGGTTCGGGCCAAACAACACCGTCTATGTTTTGGCCTATGACAAAATGGTCGTGCTCAACAAGCCAGTGGTGTCCACACCGACTGAATATATGATTGCCATGCTCTCCGTTGACTTGCTAATCGCTTTAAGCTCGATGTTGTGGATCGCGGACCGGCTGGTCAAGAAGCCGAACTAGAAAAGAATTGAAGTCCCTTTGCCTGCCCTGAATGAAAGGGCAGGTGGGGGGTCGATGTTATTTCTGTTCCGATGTCTTCGATTGTGTTGATTCGTATAGATCGGACAGCTCGTTAAGGAATTGATCGTATGTCTTCCGGAACTTGAGTTTGTACAGTCTGTCCCGTGTCGCAGGTGTAACCTGTATGCTCGTCTTTTTTTCCTCTTCCGCCATCCCGATCCCTTCTGCTGCCGAACGAAGAGTCCCATCCCTTCGATAAGCTAACCCGGCTATAGTAAACTATAGCACTATGTAATCTGTATATTAGTATAAAACAATGTTTATTGATGAAAGACTTCGTTCATATCAAGCGATATGCTACAATCAAATTGATGGTTCAATTGTCACCCATTACGCAAATAGCACGATAAGGAACGATAGTTTATTGTCCATAACTGCGGAAAATAGTGAACAACGGTCTCCCGAATGTCTACTTGAGAAGCATGCTTTTCACACGAAAAGCCTAGGATTTTCGTGTACGATAGCCCGAGGAAGGAATCTCGAGTGTTCACGGCGTTAAGGCGGAGCTTCTCTTCTTTGGTCATTAACTTATCGACGCTGCATGTACTGTAACATGACTGTTGCATGATAACTTTTAGCACGGTCACTCTCAATGATTGACATTATCTATCATGGAGCGGGACTCTTATTCAATGCCTCTAAGTCCTTGAGATATTTCAAACGACGAATAACATAGGGTCCGCTCTCCTTTCCGAACGGGACGTACTCAGAGACTGTGCGACCTCTCTTTACAAGGTCCAACTTGGTTTTGTCCGCCAATCCCTTAAGGAAGCTGAACTCGGTCTTGCTCGTTTCGATTATACCGGAGTGCCTCATCCAATCGATGATCTCCGGGTCATGGGTAGCCATGCAAACAGAACCGCTCGTGTACGAGAGCACCTCCACCAATAACTTATAGGCTTCACTTATCTGGTGAAAATCCGAAAGATCGCCGACGTATGCGCCCTTGACTAGCCGGATCTTGATATTGTCCTTCCCTTGGAAATCTTCCAGATCGTCAAGTGACCTCTTCATGTAAGCCTGCAATGCCATTGTGACCGGAATGCCCGATGCGGCGACCATTTTTGTGATTTTAATGGTAAGATCGACGCTCTGTTTCCCTTCCATGTCGATCTCGAATCCCACATCCTGGCACACCGCTTCCTTGGCCAGGCCCACCGCGTTCTTCTGGCATAGATCGGTATCGAACATCGCACCGAGCGAGTTGAGCTTTATCGATATGGATGCCTTCAGGTTGTTCTGGTGAATCTGTTTTATACATTCCAGATAAGAGGTCATGGCGAAATCGACGGCGTCTTTTGTGTTGGCATACTCGCCCAGCACGTCGATTATGCAACTGATGCCTTGTGAATTCCTCGTCTGGCACCACTCAAGCGTGCTCGGCCAATCGGGTAAAGTCCAACGGTCAGGTTCCGAATCCATGCGTTGGATAGCGAATTGTGAGCCTTAAATAGGTTATTATCTGATGGCAAAAACAGGTCACTGGACAACTGGTGTTTGGACATCACCCTCGAGGAGTTTCACCTTGTTTTTTTTCTTGTCCCTTATCCTGGATGCCAGCAGTTTCTGGGTATCGTTAAAGGTGGGGACATCGACTATCGCTTGATGGGATACCTTGACCAGGATACCGTCCCATCGTCGGAATCCTGCATATGCCGGGTTCCTCAGCAGTCGAGATATGGAATAAATAGTCCAACCGTTCCCCCGCCTGGTATGGACGTCCCGTTGATTCAGCCCTTCGGCAACCTCTTTCATTTTCTTGCCGGCCAGATAGGAGGTGAACACATCTCTGACCACTGCCGCTTCCGGTTCAACGATGGCCAGATCGTCATCCTTGATACAATAACCGTAAGGAGGATTGAATCCAAGGAGCCCTTTCCCCGACTCGGCCTTCTGGGCCATGCCCATGTAGGTGCGTTCACCGATCTGTTCCGATTCCAGCTGGGCAATGCGCTGGATGATGTCCACGACGAAACGACCAACGGCATTGGAGGTGTCCAAGGACTCGTTCATACTGGTGAACTTCTTGCCCCACTTCTCCAGGTCCTCCATCATGGTCATGAAGTTCTTCGAGTTACGGTGGATACGGTCCATCTTCATAACCAGGATCAAATCCCAGCGGTTCTT
>JBEKDM010000181.1:0-2983 GCA_050014375.1 Methanomassiliicoccales archaeon
GGCGTCGATGACGGTGAAGTAGTACTTGTCAGTCATGAACTTCTTGTGAGAAACGTCTATGGTAACACCGCGCTCCCTCTCTTCCTTCAGGTTGTCCATGACCCATGCGAACTCGAAGGTTGCCTTGCCCTTCTCTTCCGCGAGTTTTTTGTACTTTTCGATGACGAACTTGTCTATCGCGCCGGTCTCGAGCAACACCCGACCGACTGTGGTGGACTTTCCGTGATCGACATGACCTATGAACACAATGTTCATGTGGGGCTTTTCTGATGCCATTTTTCATCCTCCTTTTTATTTTCTATATCCTGGTAATATGCTTGATTTTTCTCGATACCGTTCTTGATATATAACGGTTTTTCATCCTCAGCCAGAGTAATAGGCGGCGTCGTAAGGCTCTGGGTTCAGGCCCTTCCTCTTGCGTATCTCTCCTACCACCTTTGGCAGCAGATCCTTCGCGACCATCACGAAGCCGGCGTTCTCAGTGGACCACAGAGCACGGCCCTGAGTGGCTCCGCGTATCGCGCTGGCAAACCCGAACATTTCAGCGACCGGTGCCTTAGCGGTGATGACCGCTGCGAAGCCTTCCTGGTTTATCTCCTCGATGGTGGACCGCCTGGATTGGAGTTCCCTTATTGCATCTCCCATTAGGTCCTGCGGGACGTTGATATAGATCTTGGTTATCGGCTCGAGCAGTACCCTCTCACCTTGGCACATGGCGCCATAGATGGCCGACCTTGTGGCTGGAATGACCTGACCCGGTCCCCTATGGATCGAGTCCTCGTGCAACTTGGCATCGACGAGCAACATCTTCACGCCAGCGCACTTCTCTTGAGCGAGAGGTCCGACGTTCATTGCCTCATCGAACGCCTGCTTGCACAATTCCATCGTCTCGTGCAGGTTCTGGATACCTTTTGTCATGTCGATCAAGACGTTGTTATCCTTGAAGGCCACTATGCCCTTAGCTTGGTCCTTGTCCATTCCAAGGTCGACGAGCTGCTTGGCCAGGGCCTTCGGGTCCTTTATTTTGCCGTCCGTCTTGACGTCACCGGACTTGATTGCTGCCACGATCGACTCCTCCAGCGGCAAGACCTCCATGAAGAAGCGGTTGTGCTTGTTCGGAGATTTGCCTTCAAACGGCCCGCCGTGCTGCTTCACGCATTCTCGGTAAACGACGATCGGTGTAGATGCCTTGATCTCCACCTTGTGTTCGTTTATGATCCTATACTGGGTGATGTCCAGATGGAGCTCTCCCATGCCAGACAGTAGATTCTCCCCGGTCTCCTGGTTGATCTGTATTTGGATCGACGGGTCAGCTTTGGCGACCGTCCTCAGCACTTCGACCAGCTTCGGCAGGTCCTTCATGTGCTTGGCCTCGATGGCCACGGTGACGACCGGCTCAGAATAGTGAGTTATCTTTTCGAAAGCCTCCATATCCTTCGCGGTCGATATGGTCGATCCAGCAAAAGCATCCTTCAATCCAGCTAGCGCCACGATATTGCCTGCATCCACCTCATCGACCGGGATACGGTCCGCGCCAACGCTCAATGATACTATCTGGCAGCGGTTCATCCCCATTCCGACGATGTTCAGTTCCATTCCACGGACCACCTTGCCCGAGAAAAGACGGCCAATCGCGACCTCCCCCGCATGCGGGTCCATGATGATCTTGGTGCACATGAACGTGACCGGACCATTGGAATCGCAGTTCATCATTGCCTTGCCGACCTCAGTGTTCAAGTCTCCCTTCCAGATGACCGGGATACGTACCTTCTGTGCATCTTGCGGGTTCGGAACGTGGGTGATGACCATATCGAGCAACACCTCGTGTACCGGAGACCTCTTGGCGAGGGTCTTCTGGTCTCCGTTCTTGCAGTACTCGTAGACGTCCTTGAACGAGATGTTGGACTTCTTCATGTACGGGGCGGAGATGGCCCAGTTGTTATAAGCGGAACCGAATGCAACGGAGCCGTCCTCGACCTTGACCTGCCATGACTTGCGCAGGTCCTCGGGCAGCTGGGTCATGATCCTCTTGTTTACCTCTGCAATGATCTTGACGAAGCGCTCCTGCATTTGCTGCTGGGTGACCTTGAGCTCGTTGACCAGGCGGTCGACCTTGTTGATGAACAGGACCGGTCTTACGCGCTCCTTCAGCGCCTGCCTGATGACGGTCTCGGTCTGGGGCATGATCCCTTCAACCGCGCAGACCAGGATGATGCAACCGTCCAAGGCCCTCATGGCCCTGGTGACGTCCCCGCCGAAGTCTACGTGACCTGGCGTGTCGATCAGGTTGATCAGATATTCGTGACCGCCGTAGTTGTGAACCATCGAGGCGTTTGCGGCGTTGATGGTGATACCGCGGGCTTGCTCCTGCTCGTCGAAATCGAGCATTAGCTGCTTGCCCGCCAGGTTCTCTGACATCATTCCGGCGCCAGCGATAAGGTTGTCACTTAGCGTAGTCTTGCCGTGGTCGATATGCGCAGCCGTTCCGATGTTACGGATATACTTCGGCGTACGCATGATGGCCTGGGCTTTTGCGATGTTATCTTCTTTGCGTCCCATGATCCCACCTTTTTAATTCAGCGTGCCGACTGTGCGACCCTTTCAACTTCTTCCTTCTTGGCGACGGAGAAGCTGTTCATGTCGTTCTTGGAGGCGAGTATGAGCTCGTCGGCCAAGCACAGTTCGATGGGCTTTGTTGTCTTGAACGATGCCTGTATTGCTCCCTTGGAGATGTTCCTCAGGGCAATGTCCAGGCGCCTGGAAGGTGCAATATCGACGGCCTTCGGGACGGAGATTCCTCCGAATTGAAGCCGGGTGATCTCTTCCCGCGGAGCAGCGTTCTCCAGTGCCTCGACGAGTACTTGGACCGGGTTCTTCTTGGTCCTATCGGCGATGACATCGAAGGCGTCCTTCGTCACACGGTAAGCCTTCATCTTCTTGCCGGTGTAGACCTCGGTCCTCATCATGTTGTTGAGCAGGCGCT
>JBEKDM010000182.1:0-2927 GCA_050014375.1 Methanomassiliicoccales archaeon
GGCCAACGCTTCGGCCAGCGCCGGGATGGACATTCCTAGCAACAGGATGGCCCCCTGATTCTTGTAGATGGGGTTCACTCCCATCATGGACCTGATTATCAGTGCCGCAGAGGCTATGAGGAGTCCGTAACAATAGAACGCCTCGAGATAGTAAATGATGCCCAACTGATAGTCGAACACATAAGGGACCCCGGTTCCGATGAGATATGCATCATAGATGTATAGGGAGTTCGAATCGACCGTCAGGACCGCCACCGTAACGATCGCTGGAACGATCGAAAGGAGGACGATGTTCCGTCTGGTGAGCCATCGTTCCTTCCCGTAATGGCTGGCCGCCAGGCCGAAGAGTGCGATGGTAACGACCAGCGATGCCGGGTCCCATATCTTCATGAGAAGGATCTTTTCCTCGACCGTGGTCGATGCTTGGGACAAGGCAAAGAACAGGGACCAAAATGCAGCGAAGAACATTATGATCTGAAAGTACTTCGTTTCGGGTACGTCCTTGAATCGTTCGCTGTAAATGAGCAGACCAAACATGACGGCAGCGGCAAATATCTCCGGCCAGATGAATGGTGTATAGGTTAGCAGCGGCAGACCCCCTCAGATTGGGATATGGTGAGGGATATATGAAATAATAATCAGGTCAGAATTACTTGAACAGCCTCCTACTCCATCCTACCCTTCTTTTTGGGTTTCGGGCTCAATAGGCCGAGGGAATGGCCCATTTCATGCTAGGACATCTTTTCCTAATGACAATTGACAGAACGTGAGGGTTTGTCCGCTCAGAGCTTTGAATGTCAGAAGACATTCGAAGTAGTCAAGAGGTGATGGCGTGTTAAAAGAGGTTCCCCGCTAATTGGGTAGTTGACAAAACAATCCAAGGCGGGAGAACCAATGAAGTACATAGGACTGGACATACATAAAAAGGACACTCAGGCTTGCGTTCTGGACGAAAAAGGGAAAGTTGTTCTCGTCAAACGGGTAAGGACCGATGTCTCCGACATCGGTCATTTGTTTGGGATAATCGAAGCCGGGGACGAGAAGCTGGCAGTGGTCATGGAGGCCACCGGTTTCTACTTCTGGATTCACGACCTCATCGTGGCCCGAGGCCACGATGTAATGGTCGTGCATCCGACCAAGGCTAAGGACATGATGAAATCCATGTCCAAGACCGACAAGAACGACGCTTTCATGCTGGCCGACCTCCTGATCCAGAATCGTCTGAAGGGCATCTACGTTCCTTCGCTGGAGATCAGAGAGATGCGGGACCTGACCAGGCACAGGGAATCGCTGGTCCGGAAGAAGGGGGACGCAAAGAGGGAAATCATCGCCGCGCTGGACCAGCTCGGCCTCAAGGTCCCCTCGGAATTCAGGACCAACTTCACGGAGAAGTACAAGGATTGGGCCAGGTCACAGAACGATTTCGTGATCAACGAGAAGTTGGACCTGCTGGAGCTGCTGTTGACGAAGATCCGGAACGTGGAGAAGATCATCGAAGAGAAATACGGCAAGGACGAGGACGTCCAGCTCATGCGGACGGTGCCAGGCATCGGCCTGGTCACCGCCGCCGTGGTCAAGGCGGAGATCGGAGACATCTCCAGGTTTAAGACGGCGGAGAACCTGGCAGCCTACGTCGGTGTATCGCCGACAACATCCCAGTCAGGCGAGAAAACGTGGGGCGGACCGACCAGGCACGGGAACAATCGGGTCAAACATGTTTTGATCGAGGCGACGCTGTTCCACTACCATTATTGTCCTGATTCTAAGATATCCAGCTACTATCATCGGAAGAAGGAACGGATTGGCAACAAGAAGGCCATCGTGGCCTCCAGCCGCAAGCTGCTGGAGGCAATCTACTGGATGATAACCAGGAAAGAGGTATTTCACGCTCATTGACTCGACCACCCGTTTTTCTCTGCGCCAGCGAGCGCCCCGAGGTGATCGTGGCAGGTCAATGAGAAAAGACGACGGACGTGTCATCATACGGCTTTGACCGTGAAAAGGTGGTTGTCAGATCGTCGCGATCGAAGTGGGGCAAGGGCAGAGAACGGAACGAGGGAGAAATCATGATGTAGACGGAGGGAAAATACCTAGGTCAGCGGGGACCCTTTTAACAAAGGTGAGAAAAAGCAAGAAAGTACCAGGAGGTCCCATTTTAATGGAGGTTTAGTGGCTGAATGTAGCTGAATATTTCTTTTGATCCAAATCAAACTTCTTATCTTCCAATATTACGAAAGCTAAGGGCTATTGCGGTGGGAATGTTCGTCGCAAAGGACCTAATCGTAGGCGAGAAAAGAAAAAGCGGAAAGTGTGCGCAGAGCAGTGGTTAAGGTCGAGGACTGCGTCGGAATGTCTGGTGCATATCGCCGAATGCATAGAGGGTGCACTTAGGCTGGAGCAAGACCGGGCTCAAATAATACCCATGAGATGCATCGATTGCAGTGGATGCATGGAGCCCTGCCTTGTCGTACAGTTTTGGCGACATTACCTTTGATTTTTGAACGTGACCCCTTCCAGATAAGGAAGGGGAGGCGCCCTGCCGACGCAGCTCGTTTGCCCCCAAGCTTAGCGCACGAAGTCCACTTCGTCCTCGTTGCGCTGCCTTGGTTGCTGATACTGCGGAGTTGCCTGGTTAGACGCGTACTGGGGCGTCCCTCTCGGTGCCGGCTGGATGTTCATTCCAGGCCCGCGAGCGTTGAGCATGTACTTGCTCTTCGCACCGGTGACGATCAGCAGGATCTTGATCGTTCCTGTGAGCTCCGGCTCGATCGAACATCCCCATATGATCCTGGCCCTCTCGCTGACGGACTGGGTCACGATCTCGGCGGCCTTCTGGGCTTCCCCGACGGTCATGTCCGGTCCGCCGACGACGCGGATCAAAGCGCCCTTGGCCTGTCTCAGGTCGATCTCTCCTAACATTGGGGAGG
>JBEKDM010000183.1:0-2872 GCA_050014375.1 Methanomassiliicoccales archaeon
CAATTTGATAATCAGACGATAAGGACCCGACGGCCTCAATATATGACTTCATTTCCCAAGTGCCGGTAGCCGATGGTCCATATGGGTCCGGAATGATCTATTTGTAACCTGCACTCGAATCTAGCGCCCTCTCCAGGCTCACCGGGTTCCATGATTGTAATGCCCGTGAAAGAGATCTCTCGACCAGATTCTTGCATTATTAGTCATAATTTGTCCAAGTTAGGCGAAAATCGGCATTTAGGCTATCCTATTATTGAAGACCGTTTAAGTCCAACGCCCCTTCTGTTATTACATAGGATAACAAAAATTAAAAAGAAGGTCTGGGTTTAGACTTCCAGGCCTGATTTCGGGCATTTCGCTATGCAACGTCCGCATGCCTTTTCTGGTCCGGATCCATCCCCGATCAGGGTATGTTCATACTTGCCGCATTTAGCCCAATCGATAACGTAGTCGCGGCTCTCTGGATAGTCCTTGAATTCTGGACCTTTCAACACCTTTTTTGGGCAGTTGTCGATGCAGGCGGTGCAGGCCCCGCAGTCGTTCTTCAACGGATCGGGGTTCTTTGCCACGAGCATGTCAGTAAGTACCGTGCCCATTCTAAGCCTTGGCCCGAAATCATCAGTGATGATCAGACCGTTCTTTCCTATCCAACCCAGGCCAGCCAATCTAGCGACCGCCTTATGCGAGATCGGGCCCAATAGCATTTCCTTGTTGATCCTCTCCGAGGGGTCGACTAAACGAGCTTTGTATCCAGCGGCGACCAGGATCTCGACCACTTTTTCTTCGGCCTTTTTAAGCTTCATATTGCATTGCTTATAGGCGGCTCTCAACTCCACGCTGGGTGCGACCAAAGAGCTCCTCACGGAGTCTTCTGGTATCTCGACCATCACCGAAATGGCGCTGGGATATTCGAAAACGGTCTGGTCGCCCACCAGCATGGCCTTAAGGGTTGAAATATTCGCAAATCCTACCTTGGCCGCCCCTGCTTCCCTAGCGGCCGCTTCTATCTCGGAGAATAGTTCATTCATGGGATCGCCAACGGTTGTACGTATTTTATGCACAACCGAGGTCCTTGAAGTATAAGGCCTTTTTCTTAGGACCATCCAAATGGCGATTGCTTCGAGAATCTGAAATCAATTGAAACAGGTTTCAATAATCGTTCTAGAAAACCAACTGACCTCGTTGACAATCCCCTCAAAGATGATTATTGAAGTTCCAACTGTCCTTCAATAAATTATGAGAAACGCTTATCGCTTGAACGTCAGATTATAGAGTGGTATGCATTTCATCATCAGGCGGCCAACGGATTATCTTTATCCTCACGAAAGGCTAGTGGAGATCCTCTACGGCCTGGTGATCGCATTGACCATAACCAGCGCCATCCGGGTCATCACCGGCGGGGGTAGGTTGGATTCATTGGAAATCAATCTGATGGCGACCACCTCGTTGGGCGCTGGCATAGCCTGGGGGATCATCGATGCCATGCTGTATATCCTAGTGATCGTGTTCCAGAAACACAGGTACACTCGGATAGCCGGCAAGATCAATGCTGCCAAGGACGAATCCGAGGCGTTGGCCACGATCCAGGAGGACCTGGAGGATTCATTGGTCGGTACCTTGGATGCCGAAGATCAGAAGTCTGTCTACCGTCTTGTACTTCATGCCCAGCGCCGTTCGAGCGCGGCAAGTTACACTCACCAGCCTAAATCCATCAACATCGCAAAGGAGGATATCTTCGGTGCCACCCAGGTGTTCTTTGCCATGCTATTGGCCACATTGGTCGTCGTTATACCCCTATTGCTGATCGAACCCCCCCATGTGGCAGTGCTGGTGTCGAATGTCCTAGCGTTCATAGTCCTCTTCGCAGTCGGATATACTTGGGCAAAGCACACCAATATCCGAAAGACGCTTTTCGGCATCGTTTTGGTGGCATTGGGTGCCGCAATCGTTGGTATCAGCTTGGTTCTAGGCGGTTAATAATCATCCTGTCCATTTCCAAGAGTTAGCAAAGATGGTAAAATCTACGGGAATTCATCTTGTACTTTCGCTGTCTCGACATGGATGCGTATGGCAGATAACGGGGCCACTATCTCGAACCTGACACCCGTTCCCGGTGTGCCGGTCTCCTTGATATCGATGTTCGTCATCATCAGGATCTCCCTGATGAGGTAAAGCCCCAGACCATGATCTCTCCCATAGCCCTCTTCGAAGATCTTGTCCTTTAGTGCCTGCGAAATTCCCACCCCGTTATCCTCATAGATGATCCGGGCATCTTTCTCGTTGACAACCGAGTAGATGCGGATACCGGTGATCTTGCCACCATGCTTCAGGGAGTTGTCGATGAGGTTGTAGAAGACCTTTTTAAGCATCGGGTCCGCCAGCACATCGAGACCTCCAGAGTCAATGTTGATGGTCACGTCCGGACGACTGAACTGAGCTGCCGCCTCCTCACTGGCTTTCTGGACGGACTGCCATTCCGGAGAATTGATGCCTATGCGCCGGTAGTTGTCCGCGAAGTCCAACTGTTCGCTCAACGAATCAACGATATCGCTCATCATTTCCGCGCGTTTCTTTTCCTTTTCTTCGACCAAGGTTTCTTGATGGAGCAGAAGGTGCCCGCTCAAGATCATCAACTTGTTGCTCGTGTCATGGCGGGTGATGCTGCCCAATATGTTGAGCTTCCTGTTCGCTTCCTCAATTGTTCTCTGTGACTTCTTGCGGTCCGTGATGTCCATGATGGAAATGACCATTTCATTCGAACTGAGAATGCTACCAGATATCAGGCATGTCCGGATCTCTCCCGACCCTGATTTCAACTCCATCTCTCTGTCAGTGACGATGTCCACCCCTTGGAACATTTCTTCCAATTTGA
>JBEKDM010000184.1:0-2713 GCA_050014375.1 Methanomassiliicoccales archaeon
GGACATCGGTTACCTGACATCGGACCAGGACATCGGTTCGGATGTCTCCGACCTGTTCAATTCATTGACCGGTTACTCCCAGAAAGAAGATTACCGCAAATTGCTGGTCTCGCCCGTTTCCATGCGTAGGGAGATAATCCGTCGCATCGACCGGGAGATCGAGCGGCACAGGGACAAGGGAAACGGTTACATCGGCTGGAAACTGAACGCACTGGTGGACAAGGAGATAATTCAAGCGCTCTACCGGGCGTCGATGGCTGGAGTAAAGATCGATCTTAATGTCCGGGGTCATTGCTGCCTCCGGCCGGGCATAAAGGGCATCAGCGACAACATCCACGTCATCTCCATCCTGGGAAGATTCCTGGAGCACGCCCGCATCTACTACTTCCGGAACGGAGGGGAGGAAGAGGTCCTGCTTGGTTCCTCGGACATGATGCCCCGCAACCTCCACAAACGCATCGAGGTCCTTTTCCCAGTGGGTGACAAGAAACTTAGGAATGCCATCGTCAAGGATATTCTCGAAGTTCATTTGGCGGACAACGTCAAGGCCTGGGTCCTGAATCAGGACGGTTCGTATCAGCGGGTACAGCCAGAACACGGGGAAAAGAAGATGAGCTCGCAACTGTGGATGATCAAACACCGAGGTAAATGGCATGGCGGATCCTAAGGCTGAACCTTTCCTGATGACCTGTGACATGGAGCATTACCGAGCGTATGGTGCAGAGCGCCTGCTCGGTTCGCTAGACTCGCTCACTTCGGAGATCAAAGGCGTGAAGGGCGATGACGACATCGAGTTCGTCCACCGTATGCGCGTGGCCTCCAGGAGACTGAGGTCGAATCTGGTGCTGTTCGGCGAGTGCTTCGATGAGGATGATGTCAAGAAATGGAGCCGGGCGATCCGCTCTGTGACCCGAGACCTCGGGGAGGCCAGGGATCTCGACGTCCAGATTGAGTTCCTCAAGGAGTTTCTCGATTCTCATGAGAGCGGCCCCTCACTGGCCGAGTTGAAAGCGGAGCTGGAGGAACAGAGGACGGCTGCGCAACCTCGCATCGTTTCCGGCCTGGAGAAACTGGAACGAAAAGGAACGCTGGAAGAGATGCAGAGGACCTATGAGGAGGTCCGCAATGCCCCGCGCTGCTCGGTGCCCTATGGAACCATGGAACGGGCTTTCCATCATATCTCGGCAAGGCTGGACGACCTGCTCTCGCTACAGGAATGCGTCCACCAACCCGACGCGAAGGAACAGCAGCATCAAATGAGGATCGCCGCCAAGCGCCTGCGCTACACCATGGAGGCGTTCGAAACGCTCTACGGCGAAACGCTCCAGGACCGGATCGCGGTGGTAAAGGACCTGCAAGACCGTCTCGGCGAATTGCATGACTGCGATGTTTGGGTCGAAATGCTGCAGGCCAGAGGCGCCAACGATGCCGGGCTCGACGCATTGCTGCACGACCGCATGGAAGCGCGTATCAGCGGATATGACGGTTTTGTCGATACCTGGGAGTCGCTCATTGAGGACGAGTTCTTCACCAACCTGCTGAACTCGATCGTTCCGGACGCCGCCTTGACCACGCCCCAGATGGCCGGGTTGACCAAGCTGGAACGGGTAAAGGTCATCGCCAGGAGCTGCGGGACGGACGAAGAGCATTCCCTTCAGGTCGCCAAGCTGTCGTTGATTCTGTACGATGGCCTCCAGTCCCTGCATCGTTTAGGTGATGCGGAAAGGGAGATGCTCGAGTATGCTGGTGTGTTGCATGATATCGGCTGGAAGATGGGGCAAAAGGGACATCAAAAGGCCTCGCTCCAGATGATCCTGGGGGAGGAACAACTACCATTCGACGGAAGGGAGCGGGGGATCGTGGCCAATGTGGCCAGGTATCATGGTGGCGCCCTGCCGGACAAGAGGCAGAAAGCGTACAGAGCGTTGAAGGCCGTCGATCAAAAGGTCGTCGATAGTCTTGCCTCGATCATCAGGGTGGCGGACGCCCTGGACGTATCACATGCCGCCGTGGTCAGGTCAGCCGAATGCCGCATCAAGAAGGGCAGTGTTGTCATCCGATTGGGAACGACCGAATACCCCGACCGGGAGTTGGAAAAGGCCCGGCTAAAAAAGGATCTTTTCGAGAAGACATTCAAGAGGACCCTTACATTTGAGTGGGAACTAGCATGAACGGGCCAAAAGTAGTGGGTTTCATCGACATCGGCACCAACTCAGTTCGACTGCTTGTCGTCCGGATCAACCTTAACCAATCCTATACGGTGCTCAGCCAGGAGAAAGAGGTGGTCCGTCTGGGAGAGGGCGAGTTCCGGGACCAGATGCTCACACCGGAAGCAATATTCCGGGGAGTGACGGTGGTCAAGAAGTTCGCCGAGCTCTCTCGCGCCTATGGGGCCGAGGAGGTCATTGCTGTGGCCACTTCGGCTGCCCGTGAGGCTAAGAACCAGATCGACCTGTTGAACCGCCTGCGTGATGAGGCCAGGATCGATGTGTCGGTCGTATCCGGGAAGGAAGAGGCCCGGCTCATCTACCTCGGTGTGGCCAGTGGCGTGCACCTCAAGGATCGCAGGGCGCTCTTCATCGACATCGGGGGTGGAAGCACCGAGGTCATCATCGGTGACCAGGAGAACTACTCTTACTTGGACAGCCTGAAGCTGGGGGCGATCCGGCTTACCAACCTTTTCCTGCCCGGAGGAGCCAAGACCCCCGTGCCT
>JBEKDM010000185.1:0-2654 GCA_050014375.1 Methanomassiliicoccales archaeon
TGGCCATGCTTCCGATCATCGCTTCTTCCAAGAGCAAGATGCGCGCAGAGCGCAATATGCCCCTATTCGTGACGGAGCTCGCCGCCCTCTCCACATCCGAAATGCCGATCGACAAGATATTCTATGTCATGTCCCAGAAGACCGAGTATGGGCAATTGGCCGAGGATTCGAAGCGCATATACAGACTGATCAAGTTCTACCATGTGGCGGCCGGGGATGCCTGCCGCTTCGTTGCCGCGCGTACCCCCTCTCCGGTCGAAGCGGATTTCTTCAGCAGGCTGTCCCACTCCATGGAAGTCGGGGAGAAGCTCGACCGTTTCCTGAAGAACGAGCACGAGGTGATCATGGATGAGTACACCCTCAAGGCGGACGCGAGCTTGAAGGATTTGGATTTCGTAAAAGAGCTGTTCACCGGCATCGTTACTTCGCTCATATTCGCATGCGTGTTCATTTCCATCGTCCCATTGTTGGGTCAGGGCAACGTCGACACCCTGCTGGCCGGTATCGTCATGGGATTCGCTGTCATGGAGGGAATGTTCGTTTATTTTATCCAGACGAAGGTCCCGAAGGATGATATCTGGTACGGTTGGCGCCGGAAGAAGAAGGACCGGTTGGTGAAGGACAGCGATCGGATATTGATGATGTCGGTCGCCATTTCTGCCATCGGAGTAGGGCTGCTTACCTTCCTCCTGCTGCCGCTGAATCTGCCCATATCATTGTACGCATCTTCGGTCTGTCTGCCTATCCTCATACCGGGTATATTGATCACCAGGGAAGAGCGCAATATCGTCAAGAGGGACAACATCTACGGTGCCTTCATCCGATCCTTGGGAAGGGCCTCATCGGTCAGCGGCCAGACCATGGGGGAGGCGGTCCGTAAACTGGCCATGCACAAGTTCGGACCTTTGACCAGCATGGTCAAGAACCTCTCCAAGAGGCTCGCCCTCAACATCAACGCCGCAGACGCCTGGAAGCATTTCTCGGCTGAGTCATCCAGCAACCTGATCAAGAAATTCGATGACGTGTATACTCAATGTGTGCTCAGCGGCGCAAAGTCGGAGGTGACCAGCATGTTCATCAGTTCGAACATGTTCAAGATCCTGGCGATCAGGAAGAAGCGGCAGATCGTGGCGTCAGGCTATCTCGGAGTACTATACGGCATAATGATCGCGCTGGCGTTCACCCTTTACATCACTGTCGGCATCTCAGAGTACATGTCCACAACGATACAAGGTCTGAATCTGGAGAACGTAGACCTTGGAGGGGCCAGCTTCCTGAATACGCTGTTCAATTCCCATTTCGACGTGGGACCGCTGAAGCTGATGGTATTCTCGGTCATCTTCATACACGCATTCTTCTCATCGTTGATGTTACCTCTTCTTCGTGGTGGTCACATCGCTGGCGCGGCGATCCACTTCATTGCCCTGCTGTGGATAGGTTCCGTTTCCGCTTTCGTTGTAGATATGATGCTGAAGGGTCTGCTTAGTTAACCTCTCGCCTCGAAGAGTTAATATGCCTCCCTTCGGATTAGCCAGCCTGAGGAACGACAATGGCAAAGAGGGTCATCGTCATCGGATCGGGAGCCGCCGGGATGAAAGCAGCGTCATCGGCTCGCAGTGCTGGGGACGCCGAGATACTAGTTTTCACAGAAGAGGAGCATATCTCGTATTCGCCTTGCGCTATTCCATTTGTCATCGAAGGAAAGATCAAGGATTTCGGTTCGATCGTGATGCACACCCCCGAGTTCTATGCCAAGGAGCGGAACATAAAGGTCCTGACCAAGACCAAGGTCACCTCGGTCGACATGGACAAGAAGACAGTGACCACCATTGATGGAAGTGTTCATCCATACGACGCGCTGGTGCTCAGTGTCGGTGGTTCCGTGTTCCTGCCGCCAATAGAAGGTGTGAAACTCCCGGGGGTCTTCCCGGTCAGGAACATCGCCGATGGCATGGCGATTAAGAACGCTTTGCACTCAGCGAGCTCGGTTGTGGTTGCTGGGGCCGGGGTCATCGGCTTGGAAATGGCGGTCGCACTCAAGCGTCTAGGCAAAAAGGTCACTGTGGTTGAGATGTTCACTCAGGTTGTCCCCCGCATCATGGACGCGGACATGGCCAGGCTGGTCCAGTCGCATTGTGAATCGATCGGCATCGAGTTCACCATGGGAACCCCGATGGGGTCCGTCAAGGGCGACGGAAAGGTGGAAAAGGTCGTCGTCGGCAACAAGGAACTTCCATGCCAGATGGTCGTCATGGCCACCGGGGTCAGGGCAAACCTGGAACTCCCGAACATCATGGGACTGGAAATCGGTCCACTGGGTGCGGTTCGGGTAAGCCCGACGATGCAGCCTTACAAGAAGGGCAAGCTGATCAAGGATGTATTTTTGGCCGGAGATGTCGTGCAGTGCGAGAGCGCCGCCGCTCCCGGGCCGACCATGAACCAGCTGGGCTCTGCCGCCGTCCGCCAGGGCCGGGTGGCCGGGATCAATGCTGCCGGAGGTTACGCGACCATGCCCGGTGTCCTCTCCCCGTTCATCAGCGTCATCGGGGATATCCAGGTAGGCGGTACCGGGCTATCGAAAGGTCTGGCCGATTACTATGGTTTGAATGTCATCGAGGCTCGTGCCGAAGGTTCGACCCGCGCCCGTTATTATC
>JBEKDM010000186.1:0-2583 GCA_050014375.1 Methanomassiliicoccales archaeon
TCGGTATTCGGTCTGGAATGCGCCCACTGGAGAACCGCTTTGGGGCCGTCTCGTATGGTCCAAGCCCGCGCAATCTCGTGAACTACAGGGCAGGCATTTCCAGGCCCTCTGAGACTCTGGACATTGCCGAGGGATCTAAGTTGAAGTGTGTCAACTGCTTCGTGAAGCAGACAGACTTCGGCATAGACATCTCCAAAGGACGGAAAGGAACGATCGAGAAAATCTAAACCATTCAAACCTTTTCTATTATTATTGATGTCATTAACGCTATAACTATTTTAGTAATAAGCTAAACTATTGATTTTGACTAATTCTCCATATGTAGCCAGTGTTTTAATGTTGGTTTATTAAATCAAATATATATGATATTATTTAATGGATAAATAGGCAATTAACTCCTATGAAAAATAGAAAATATAATAGAAAAAGAGTGAAGGATTGCCCGTCATTTACGGACCTTTATTCTTCTTATTCCTGAGCAGCAGAACACCACCGACTCCGGCCGCTATGACAATTATTGCTGCCACGAAGAAGATAATTATCGTCGGATCCTGTCCCAGAACCGTGCTTCCCGTATCGGATGGAGAGACCAGTGAAACAGGTTCTTCACCTTGGTACGCACCGATTTTAGAGATCTCACTGGTGGCCATTGCCGGATCGACCGATGCCATCGATATCTCCGTGTTCAGGTTCAGTGTGCTGGTGAGGCCTCCCGGCAGGGTAACCACTCCGTTCAACATGTCAAGCTGCGGCTCTATCAGAGCTGTGGCCAGGAATTCGGTGATAGGCGAATAGTACTGATGCGCCCCGGACTGTTTTTCCTTGACATCGAAGACGGTGATGTTGTTTCCAAACCCATCACCGACCGATTTCATACCGACGCACTGCATGGTCGTCTGGATGTCCTGCTTGACCGGTGAGATGGTGCCATTGTCTAGTTTCATCGTCCCCAGCTTTGTCAGATCGTGGATGCGGACTGAACCAGTGAAGGCTCCGTTCTTCTCGATCAGTCCTGAGGTAAGGGATGAGGGAAGACCAGTGGCGTTGAAGTATCCCTCGGCGGCACCTTCGAAGGTCTCCTTGGAATTGACCGTCCAGTTGTTACCGACTGTGAGTGGGAACTGAAGAAGCGGTAGAGACGGAACGAAATCCACGGTGGATGCGAGCTGAAGGTGCAGGGATTCTTCGATCGCGAAATTCTCGTAGGTCATGTTGACCGAGATCCCTTTGATACTGACGCTCGTTGAGTAGTTGGGGAAATTAGTGGCATTGAAGATCATACGTTGATCCAACACGCTGGTCGAAACAACCTCACTAATGGCCATTGTCGCCTTATCAATGGTCGCGAAGCCATGCGATGTGAGAATAAAATCTAGGTCGGCATCCCCGCTAACGACCTTATTCTCCTTGGTCAGATTGCTCAATAGATAGGACCCTTCGCGAGGCATATCGCCGGTGAGATGTACCTTCAGGTTGCCATGGATGCGCAGACCAACGCTGTACTCCAGGAGGTAGGTGTCCTGCTTCACTTCTGCTACCTTGAATACCGCCCACGCCCCGGACGTCCCTGTCATCTGCAACTGGTCGATGCTGATGTTACCCAACACCATAAGCATATCCTGCAAAGTGCCCAGGTTCTCCCCTAGCACATTCGATAGGTCCCTCTCACCACCGACCGCCCAGATCTGGCCCTTTGTCCAGGTTGGCAGCGGTGCGGATTGGTTCTCGGCCATCGCCACGGCCGAAGAAACGACCAACAGGGAGAGGATCGCCATGACTGAAAGCAATTTGGCTGGAGTACGGTGCAGGATGCTCATTGCCACGGTATTGCGCTGTCACGTTATGTTTGTTTTGAGCTTCTTTATGAATTTGAAGACAATGAAAGTGCTGGCCCGTCCGGAATGACAAACCTTCGGAATGAAGATATGAAGCGTACAAAGATCAGAATGATTCAAACGAGAATGTGAAAAGAAAGGGATTTGGGCACATCCAGGACAATGGACGGAGCGGCCATAGTGCGGGAGAACCGCGAATAGAGGTTTGTCCGCTTAGAATACCCAAACAAGAGCAAAATATGACGAAAGAATCAAGATGTGAGAAAAAGAATAAAGAGAGGCCGAGTAGGCCTCATTTAACATAGAGGATTTGATTAAGGTGTTTGATGGGCTCTTGGTGCGCTTACATCCCTGGCATGCCCATTCCCGGGGGCATTCCACCGTGCGCGCCTGGCGGCATCGGGGGTGCCTTCCTGGAGGCGATGACGTCGTCGATCCTCAGGATCATGTTAGCGACCTCTGCGGCCGACTTCACTGCCTGGGTCTTGACGCGGAGCGGCTCGATGACGTTGAGCTTCAGCATGTCGTCCGGCTTGCCGGTATCCAGGTTGATGCCCATGTTCTTGCCGTTCTTCTTCTCGTGTGCGCTCTTCAGCTGGATGACCACATCGATGGCATCCAGTCCGCCGTTCTCAGCGAGGGCCCACGGGATTACGTCCATGGCGTTGGCGAAGGCCTCGATGGCCAGCTGCTCCCTTCCTCCGACGGTGGAGGCATAGGATGCGAGCCTGAGGGACAGTTCGATCTC